>JBKJSI010000222.1:0-3448 GCA_046595915.1 Pirellulaceae bacterium | reverse complement strand
GCCGCAACATCTGTTTGATATCCCAACCCTGCTCGACGAACTCAATCGCGAGCGCATCAAGCAATTCAGGATGCGTAGGCGGCTCACCCTGCGAGCCAAACTCTTCGCTAGTGCGCACGAGCCCGATGCCAAAAACTTGTTCCCAAAGTCGATTGACCGTAACCCGCGCGGTAAGCGGATTTTTCTCACTCACGATCCATCTAGCGAGCGACAAGCGATCTTGTGGCCTATCAGAACTCGTTGGTTGCAAAGCAGCGGGCGCTCCTGGTTGAACGACAGGCCCCAAATCTTCGAAATTGCCGCGAAACTGAATCTTGGTTTCACGACGCTTATCCACCGCCAGTTCCTTCAAGATTGGAACGGTAGAAGGCTTCATCGCCGCGAGCTGCGCCGTGAGCGCTGCAAATTCCTGACGCTGTGGTTCAAGCTCCGGCGCAAGGTCGCGAACATAATATCGCCTTAGAGTCGCGAAATCTTCCGCAATCCGCCAGGTCCCCGGCTTGAGCAACCTCGCAACGATCTCCGGCGGCGACTTGGCAATTTGAAGTGCATGAGCATCGCTGGAAAGTTCAACCGTCAATGTCAGCGGAGCCGCAGCAGAATACTCAAACTCCAGCCAAAACCCTTCCTCGCCAACCGGCTTGATTGGCTCTGCCAAGAACAAAGTGATCGGCGCTTTAGTGACTATCGGCTTCGGATCGTCTTTTTTCTTTTGGGGGCTGATCAATTTTTCGGACGACATGAGATCGCCGAGTTCACCAACAAACGCGGCAGAAATGGGCGCGTCACGCGAAGGCACGAGATTCACAAGTCTGCTCGGCTTCGGGGCTGAAGTGAGAGTTTGTTCCCAAACTGTTTTTCGCTGGTCATCCAGGATCATCACCTTGGCGCCATCAAGTCGCTCCTCAAGCCCACCCGTGCGATTGAAAATCTCAAGAGACTGCAAATCGCGGAGGATCTTCAAGTCGAGTTCCCACCAAGGATCATCCGACTGCCGAGTGTGCGTCGTCGAATTGTCCGCATAGTTGCCGCTGGTGTTGCCATCGATCGCGCGTTTGGCATCGCCGTCGTAATCAACCGAACTTTGCGAAGCAATTCCATCTGCCGCAACGTTATCTTTGCCATCGTTCACACGAACTTCCGCAAGCGACAAGATCTTCGATTTCCCAGGAAGTTCGATTCGCACATACCGCCCGCGAACAGAAGCGAACTTCAGCGGAGCATATTCTCCTTTCACTCGATGAAGCGTAGCCTCGCCACTGGGAATCAACCGAATGGCCGTTGCTCCAGTGATCTGAGAAGGCTTCTTAATCCGCACAAGCGTCTGGCCAGCTGCAGCCAACTCGATTTGCGGCTCGAAAGTGAACTCACCGCCATCATCCACTTTCAACTTTCTGGCCGGAATTGGTTTCCAAGTCAGTGGAACACTTCGCTCGTCAATCCACTTCTGGGCGCCGGCAACGATCTTTTCGCTCGGAGAATCAAATTGGCGATTGAGTTCGGTGAGCCGCGCCTCAATCCCGCTCCGTTTCGCGTCTTGCAACGCAGAGAAATACTCCATCACTGGCGATTCGTTGTTGCGATCGGCGTCTTCGGTGTTGTTGAGGATCGCGAAGACGCGGAAATAATCTTCCTGAGTGATCGGGTCGTACTTATGCGTATGACATTGTGCGCAAGCGATCGAAGTTCCCATCCAAACGGCCATCGTTGTGTTCACACGGTCTACGACGGCCACATTGCGAAACTCTTCGTCATTGGTGCCGCCTTCACTGTTCGTCAGTGTGTTGCGATGCATCGCCGTGGCGAGCTGCTGTTCCGGAGTGGCGTTCGGCAGCAAATCACCTGCGAGTTGCTCGAGCGTGAATTGATCAAAAGGCCGGTTCGCGTTGAGTGCGTTAATGACGTAATCACGATAGCCCCAAATGGTGCGCTCGGGATCATCAGCGTAGCCGGCGGAGTCAGCGTAGCGAGCAAGATCGAGCCAAGCTCGTCCCCAATGCTCGCCGAACGAAGGCTTTGCAAGCATCGCATCGACAAACCGCTCATAGGCGCCCGGCCGCGCATCGCTAACGAATGCTTGGACCTCTTCCCAACTCGGGGGAAGACCGGTCAAGTCGAGTGCAACCCGGCGCGCCAGCGTGAAACGATCCGCCTCAGATGCCGGCGAGAGTTTTTCGGCATCGAGCCGAGCGAGAATGTAGGCATCAATCTTGTTCCTAGACCACTCCTTATTGGCGACGGTGGGTAACACTGTCGCTATTGGCAATTCGTACGACCAATGCCGAGCAAACTTCGCGCCCTGCTTGATCCAGGCGCGAAGGGTGTTGATCTCCGCTTCACTCAGCTTCTTGCCCTTCTCGGCAGGCGGCATGTGCTCCGAAGCATCGGTGGAAAGAACCCGTCGCAGCAGTTCACTCTTATCAGGGTCACCCGGCACGATCGCCTGATGGCCGCCCAAGTCGGCGTAGGCATCCTCGGCCATATCGAGGCGCAACCCCTTGTCGCCACCTTTGCGTTCCTTCTCATCGGGGCCGTGACAAAAATAGCAATTGTTCGAAAGGATCGGCCGCACATCGCGATTGAAATCGATCTGCCGTTCCTGAGCGCGGCAGTAGATCGCGCCAGCAAGAAGGAAAAACCATGCAATGGTAAGCGCACGCGCCATCGTTCAGTTGCCCGCTGGGGAGAAGTATCATTGGGCGGGGAATATCCGCGGCCAAATGAATTCGTTGGCGCGGGGTGGGACTCCTATTATGCACCATCGCGACTGCAGTCGAAAGCACGAAGCTGGCGAAAATGCGATCGATTCAGCCCCTTTGCTGGCTGACGCTATTTCGTGACGCAGTACAAAGCGCCGCCACGACGGATCAGAATTTTGCCGGGCACGATGACCGCTGCGTATTGCGTTGCACTTGCGTTCATTCCGGGACCCCCGCCACCCACGCCAGCGCCGCCAGCGCCGCCTGGCAAATTGGTGGAGCCTTTATCGGGCGAAGTTTCGGGCTCTTTGTCCGCCCAGGTGCGGCCCTGACTGAGAATTTCAAATTTGGGCCCAGCCTTGAGAACCGTGTAAGAACCGCTCTTTCCAAAGACATAGATTCGATCTTCCACCCCAATTGGCGTGGCCCAGGCGGATTCGCCGACGCGCTCGGCATAATTCTGTTTGCCGGTCGCCAAGTTGAGGCAATACATCACGCCCTGCGCGTTGAGGTGATAGCTGCATGCGTCGTGAGCAAGTGGAGAGTTGAAGGAGCAAGTCGCTTTTTCTGACTTCCAAACAAATGCCACTTCAAACTTGCCATCGGCGGTAGGTTTAATTTCGACCTCCGCATTCGACTGCGCTGCGTTGCCGCCACCACCCTGTTCGCGGCCGACGCTCGCTCCCAGCAGCAACTTTCCGCCTTCAATCGGGCGCGGTGAGGGCGTCGTGTTGCCGAACAGGCCTTCT
>JBKJSI010000177.1:0-4970 GCA_046595915.1 Pirellulaceae bacterium | reverse complement strand
TACGAAGGACGCGGAGGCACTGGCGGAAATTCGACGGCAGACGGCGGCGAATCTGGTCATCGATCTGCAAGAGAATTATCGAATGGCGGAGATTGTGGCGCCGCATGTCGACAAGATTCGCTACAACCCGGGGCATCTTTATCATCACGAGCGGCAGAAGTCGTGGCGCGAGAAGGTGACTTACCTGGCGAAGGTGGCGGCGGATCATGATTTGGCGATGCGCGTCGGTGTGAACTGCGGCAGCGTCGATCCGGACATGAAATCAAAATATGACGAATCGGATTCGATTTCGCCGATGCTCGAAAGTGCGCTTGATCATTGTGCGCACCTCGATTCGATCGGTTTCACTCGCTACAACGTTTCGCTGAAAGACTCTGATCCTCGCAAAGTTGTTGAGGCAAACAAGCGATTTGCCGAGACGCGGCCAGATGTGCCGCTGCATTTGGGAGTGACCGAGGCGGGCATTCCGCCCGATGGAATCATCAAAACGCGGATTGCATTCGAACAGCTCATTAGTCGCGGGATTGGTGACACATTGCGAGTCTCGCTTACGGTGCCCAATCCTCGAAAGATTGAAGAGATTGCGGCTGGCAAAAGTATTTTGGAGGACATCTATGCGGGACGTGTTCGCTCGGTCGTCGACTATGGCCTTTCGTCACTGAATATCATTTCCTGCCCGAGCTGTTCGCGGGTGGAGAACGAAGCGTTCGTCGAACTAGCCGAGAAGGTCAAGGAGATGACGACTTACGCCAAGGAACACGCGATAACGATCGCGGTGATGGGCTGCCGAGTAAACGGCCCTGGCGAAACCGACGACGCCGACTTAGGCCTCTGGTGTGGACCCAATCACGTCAACCTGAAGAAGCGGAGCGTTGAATTGGGCGCATTTCGATATGACGAGATTCTGCCGAAACTCAAGCTTGAGCTCGATTCGCTGATCGCGCAGAGTTCGCTTGCGGGCACTTAAAGCCTAAGCGTTATTCGCCGATTACCACTTCATCGCCGATGCCGATTCGCCAGGCTCGGCTTGCATGATCAATCTGCGTGTTGACGGAGTATCGATAGAAGTGGTCGAAATGCTCAGGGGGCGTGGTTGAAGCTAGTTCGGCGGCCCGGTGTTCGGCGAATTGCTTCTGAAACCCGCTCATGGTGACGCCAGTTTGGCTGTCGCGAGTCGGCACGACGCATCGCTGGCAGCAATTGATGCCCCAGAGGTGAGCTTCGCCGATACGAAAAGCCAGTTTCGCTTTGCCCGGCGCAAGCAGACGATCCTCCCAAAAGGGTTCTTCAGCGTCGATTTCGATGTTCGCGCGGAAGCGGCGGCGGACTTCGTCCTCCGTGATCGAGAACCACTCGGCGACACGCTTAATCGAACCAAGCGAAACGATCGTGGGGCCGGGCGAATCGAGGTCGTCGGGAAACCCGACGGCTAAGTTCTCGCGAATATGAACTTCTTGTTCAAAGTGGCGGCAGAAAAAGCTGAGCGGGCCTTGCCAATTGGTATTGAGATCGGCGGTCAGTGTTTCGCCCGATTTATCCGATCTCAGATCGACTTCCATCGAGCCGACATGAAACGTCGCTCTTAAAGTATGAAAATCCGCGGAGCGTTTGGCGTTAAGTATTTTTTCATCCTCGCCATACAGCGCCCAACGGCGATCACCTTGCAGTGCGCCGGAGGGAAGAATTTGGGCGAAAGGAACCCGCATCCCGTCGAGCGATTTGATCGGGTAGAGCCAGATTCGGACTACTTTTGGCATGGGTTCGATTTGGATTTGCGTGGAAGAAGTATCCAATGCGGGGTTAAGCTTACTGAAAATGGGGCTTGGCGGCCATTGCGGCGTGACTCCCGTCGCTGACGCTCTGGGCTCCAATTGATCGCTCTCAAATGATTGCTTTGCGCTCATGGCGCGGGTCTAATGATACCGGCATGAGACGGACCTCGCCCTGCGACACCGAGGTTTGTCGACATCTGGTTTCCCGACCTCTCCTTACCTCCAGTGGAGATTCCGAATGAACCGTTCCGAGCGTGATTGTCCAGATTGTGCGCCGCCGCGCGGCGTGAGTCGACGTGAATTGTTGAAAGGGGCCGCCATCGGAGCCGCGGCGCTCACTGCCGGCGTCTCTAGCTTGAACCTGCTTCGCGCGGATGATAAGCCAGCGAGCAAATCGGCCGAATCGCTTGTCAAAGTGCTTTATGATTCGATGTCGCCGAAGCAGAAGGAAGAGAACTGCTTTGAGTGGGATCACAAAGACCCCAAACGCGGTTTACTTCGGACCTTTGTCGCGAACAATTGGACGATCAACAACAACTTCATTCATGGCGAGTATTACACCAAGGACCAGCAAGCCCTAATTCGCGGCATCTTCGAAGACCTGATTCGACCGGAGTGGCACGCGAGAGTCGACAAGCAGCTAGAAGATGATGCAGGCGGCTTCGGCGTTCAGCAAAGCCTCTCGATTTTTGGCAAGCCAGGCGAAGGGAAGTTCGAAATGGTCATGACCGGGCGGCATATGACGCTGCGGTGTGACGGCAATACGACGCCAAATGTGGCCTTTGGCGGGCCGATTTTCTATGGGCATGCGCCAGAGGACAATGAAGGCGCCAAGCACTCGGGTAATAGCTACTGGGAGCAGGCCGTCGCCGCCAATCGAGTTTATGACATGCTCGATGGCAAGCAGCGGAAGCTGGCCGAAGTTGGCAAAACGCCGCGCGAGCAATCGGTGGCGTTCACGGGATCGAGCGGCGTGCGTCCAGGGATTCCGCTCAGTGAAATGTCGAAAGATCAGGTCGCTGAAGTTCAAAAGGTGCTGCAGAAATTGCTGGAGCCCTATCGCCAGGGCGATCAAGACGAAGCCAAGAAATGTCTGGAGACGCAAGGCGGCCTCGAGAAATGCTCGCTGGCTTTCTTCACTGATCAAGATATCGGCGGGGATAAGGTTTGGGATAATTGGCGGCTTGAAGGGCCGTCCTTCGTGTGGCACTTCCGCGGCTCGCCGCACGTGCATGTCTGGGTGAATATCGCAGATGATCCTTCGGTGAAGCTGAACGCTTAAGACAGTTTCCTCATAGAGTCACAAAGACACGAAAGAAATAGCTATAGTTTTTCGGGATGGCCAGCATTTTTTGCTGGCCATCTTTTTTAGGGGATGACGTGAAGGCCTTGGGATTTACAACCATGATGATGAAGCGGCGGCTTTTTGTTGGATGTGTTTGTCTCCTATTGGTTGCACAGGCGAAGGTCTCGCTGTGCCAAGAAGCGGTCACGAAGCAGCATTCCGCGCTTAGTGTGGCAGGGATGGTGGCGACAGTGCAGCCGTTGGCGACGGACGTGGGAGCCGAGGTATTGCGGGATGGCGGTAACGCGGTCGATGCAGCGGTTGCGGCGGCGCTGACGCTGGGAGTTGTCGACGGGCACAATTCGGGGATCGGCGGCGGCTGCTTTATCTTGATTCGAACGGCGGAGGGGAAGTTTTTTGCGATCGATGGGCGGGAAACTGCGCCGGGGAAGGCGACGCGCGACATGTTCATGAGGGATGGCAAAGCTCAACCCGAGTGGAGCCAGACGGGGCCGCTGGCAAGCGGAGTTCCGGGAGCGCTGGCGGCTTATCAGTTGGCGCTCGAAAAATGCGGGACGAAGAAGTTGAGTGAGCTGATCGGGCCGGCGCGCAAACTGGCAGCGGAGGGATTTCCGATTAATCCAACGCTGGCTGGGGCGCTTAACGCAGAAAAGAAAGACCTAAGCCGATTTGAAGGCGCCAAAGCGGTGCTGGTTCGCGAGGACGGTCAGAACTGGAAGGCGGGAGACAAACTTGTTCAAGCGGAACTGGCAAAAACCTTACAGGGAGTTGCCGCGATCGGCATCGAGTATTTTTATCGTGGACCAGTAGCGGAAAAGATTGGCGCTTGGATGGCCCAAAACGGTGGGTTGCTTTCGGCAGCAGATTTCGCGGCCTATCAGCCTCTGCTCCGCGAGCCGATTGTGACCGAGTATCGAAAATGGAAAATCATTGGCTTCCCGCCGCCGAGTTCAGGCGGCGTGCATGTGGCGCAGATTTTGAAGTTCGTCGAACCCTTTGATTTGAAACAGTTAAGTGCCAAGAACCCCGTCGACTTCGTGCATTTGGTGGGGGATGCGATGAAGATCGCGTTTGCCGATCGGGTTCATTGGCTGGGCGACGCGGACTTTGCGAAAGTGCCGCGCGGATTGCTCGATGCCAATTACTTGGCATCGAGAGGAAAGTTGCTAAGCCTGGAGCAAGCTGCAAAAGTTGACTCACATGGCGAGCCGCCCGATTGGGATTCGCGGTGGTTTGGAAAGCATACGACGCATCTTTGTGCGGTGGATAGCAAGGGAAACTGGGTAGGGATCACGCAGACCGTGAATACCTCTTTTGGCTCCAAAGTAATCGTGCCGGGCACCGGTGTCGTGCTGAATAATGAGATGGATGATTTCGCGATCGCCCCCAATACACCTAATGCGTTTGGGTTACTGGGATCGGACGCGAATAGCGTAGCGGCGGGAAAACGGCCGCTTTCGAGTATGAGTCCCACGATCGTAATGGAAGGCGATCAACCGATCTTGGTGATTGGCGCCGCAGGCGGACCGCGGATTATTACGCAGACAGCCTCGGTAATCTTGCGCTATCTCGATTTGGAAATGCCGCTCGACGAGGCAATGTCGGCGCCACGATTCCACCATCAGTGGCGGCCGGACAAGATAGTGATCGAGCGAAGTGCTGCCGCTAGATGGAGAGAGCCGCTAACGATTCGGGGGCACGAAGTCGAGTTAAGCGGCGGACTCGCCAATGTCAACGCGATCGGACGGCGAGTTGGCGAGAAGGAACTTCATGGCATGGGCGAGCCGAGGATACCAAGTAAGGCGGCGGGGCCGGGTGGGCCTAGTTCGCCTTAGAAGCTATCCGGAAAATCTGCTCTTGGCGCAAGCCTAATCCTTGTGGCATGTTGCGTG
>JBKJSI010000151.1:0-16804 GCA_046595915.1 Pirellulaceae bacterium | reverse complement strand
AGGGGTTAAAAACGGCTTGTTTTTGCAAGGTGATCAAGATGCTCAAGATGATCACACTCTGAGGCAAGACGATCGCAACATGCTCAAGATGATCAGGTTGAGCTGTACTTTTTGGGTGAGCCTTTCGGATTGCCAAAAAGGGGCGCGCAGCGCGAAATGGGCGGCCGGTGTGGGCTGCTTTGGCGCAAGGCCTCCCTGTCATCTTAGAAAATGAGTGGCGCCATTTGGGCGCCAAAATTTGGAGATTTGCCAAAGCGATCGATTCCGCTTACTAAAACGAAAACGCGTCAACGGCACTAACACGCACGCTGGCCGCATTCGGCGATGACACTACGGGCGTAATATCGACCTTGTTCCGTTCTAGCTGCTCGATCCGCGCCATCAGGTGGCTGATCAAATCGGCGATTTCTTGGCCAGCCGCTTCTCCCAGCTTATTGGCCAGCGCTTTGCGAGTGTTAAAACTGAGTCCCGATTTTTTCATGACCTTCTCGCAGGCAAGAGTGCAGTCGCACTGGAAACGTTCCTCAAGCCTACTACTGAAGCGACGCCTGTCAAACTCCGCGCAGGCGATTTCGCTGCTAAAATCGCTACAGATCAACGGTTATGGATACGTCGGCAAGCTAGCAGCGCCGCCCTCCTCGCCACCAGCTTGGGGGGCGCCAAACCTAGAAGGCAACCACTCCATTGCTAGTAACTCAACAGTGAAAATATCTTGCGATGCGATAGCTTCTTACGACCTTCCAGGAACCCTAGCTCGATCAAAAAACAGCACTCGGCCACTTCGCCGCCGACTTTTTCTACTAACTTGCAGCAAGCCTCGACCGTGCCGCCTGTGGCGAGCAGATCGTCTACCACCAGGACTCGATGCCCCTTACCAACTCCATCAATATGGATTTGAAGCTTGTCTGAGCCATATTCGAGATCGTACTCGTGCGTGTGCGTTTGGAAGGGAAGTTTTCCTGGTTTACGAATCGGCGTAAATCCAACGCCCAGTTCGAGGGCCAAGGGCGCCGCGAAGATGAATCCGCGCGCCTCGGCTGCGACGATCGCGTCAATTCCCTGACCACGATAACGCTCTGCCATTTGCGTAATCGTTTGCTTGAATGCCGCCGGATGGCTTAGCAGCGGAGTGATATCTTTGAAAAGGATTCCCGGCTTGGGAAAATCAGGCACGTCGCGAATCAGAGATTTGAGATCGATGGGGGCTAAGGGCATGGTAAATCCTTGCGGCTAACTCGGAAGTTGAGGCCGTAATATAACGAATCTGTTCGTCATTTGGCGCGCAAGGAGTTGCGAGACTCATTCGCCGAATCCCGCAAAATAAGCAGGGCTTCGATTCTCATCCACTAATCATCGTCACTGAATCGAGCCGAAACGGGCACAATCTCTTTGACAAATCGAGCTTTGATTCGTGGCTCTTGCAGGCCATCCGCAAGGCGGCCTAAGGCTTCGGTCTCGATTTGACGGACGCGTTCGCGGGTCAGCCCCAGTTGTTCGCCGATTTCTTTCAGGGTGTGTGGCTCGGAACCTTCAAGGCCAAATCGCATTCGCAGGACAGTTGCCTCCCGCGAGTCCATGGTAAGGAGCATGTCCTTGACGTGCTTCATCGCGTCATTTTCGAGCAGTTCATCTTCGGGATTCTTGAGCCGCTCATCCATCACCATTTCGCCGAGCGTCCAACCGGCTTCCGCCTGATCGGTTTGTGGCGTCGAATTGTAGATTCGAATCGCTTTCTTAATGATGGGCAGTTTTTTCTTAGCAAGACCTAATACGCGAGCGACTTCTTCGGGGGTCGGCGATCGACCTAGTTCTTCGGTCAATCGAGCTGAGGCTCGGCGCCACTTGGAAAGCAATTCCACCATATAGGCCGGAATGCGAATCGTCTTCGCTGAATTGATCAGCGATCGCTTAATCGATTGCTTGATCCAGTAGCTGGCATAGGTACTGAATCGCGTTCCCATCGCGGGATCGAACCCTTCGACGGCTCGCAGGAGACCCAGGTTGCCTTCCTCGATCAAGTCCTGGAGGCTCAGCCCCTTGCCGGTGTAGCCACGAGCAATGTTGACGACGAGGCGCAAGTTCGCTCGCACCATGCGATCACGGGCGCGAACATCGCCCTCGGCGATTTTGCCGGCAAGTTCCCGCTCATCGGCAGCTGTAAGTAGCGCCGTTTCGTTGATTTCGCGGAGATACGTTTCGAGTGGAGTCTGGAGCGAATCCCCTCGTTTGGTTGGCATCGCACGTCCCTTGCGAAGCAGCAATTCGTCCTCATCAATGAGACGCGATGATGGCATGTTCTAGCGCCGAATACGAACCAGGAGCAGTGGGAGCGATCAGAAGTGCTATCGACCCAATGGGCTCCACGGCTCCAAGCGATGCGTGACTCAGCCGAATGCGCAAGCTGAGATGGTGGCAGGGGATGAACCACAAGACGGCATTAATGGCATATTCGTTACAAGACGAAATCGCTATTTGGACTGCGCTATTTGGGCTGAGTCGTTATCGGCACTTCAATCACTACTAGCTCTTTTCGCCTCAACTTGATCTCCTCCTGATCCTTGGCGGAAAGGAGCTTCTCCGAGACATCGAGCCTATAAAGCTGAGTTTGATAAACTAATCGCACGACCCCTTCTGCGGTCACGGGAGTATTGTCGATCGCCAATTCAAGTGGCACGCGTTTATTGAATAAGTGAAACAACATATCATCCGTCACAGGGGCGCCACTCAGCACAAGGCGTTCGAGCGCCTTGCCATTACCTAGCGCCATCATCGCCCGATCGTCGACCGGCAATCTGGACAGGTCGAAGTGCTTCACTTTCATTTTTTGTTTTGCAAGCGCCCAAACACCCTCCTCCGAAAATCGCGTATCCGCCACCCGAAGGTCTAAGACACCTGGAAATTCAATCATGGCGCTGATACAAGCGTCATCGATTAGGGTGCCGGAAAGATCAAGTTCGTCTAATGTGACGATGGTTCCCAATTCTTGAAGGCACTTTGAGTCTGTCTTCGTATCACAAAGCCGCAGAGTTTCTAACTTTGGGTGATTCTCGAGACAACTCAGCGCGCCCGGGGCGATTTCGCATTCAATCAACATCAATGTTTTAAGACTTGCCGGAGGCTTCCATTTTGCCAATCCACCGGCCGTTATTTTCGTTCTCGAAAGATCAAGCGTTTCTAAGTTTGGCAGTCCACTGACAGCGGCGAGCAGTGCATCACCAACCTGGGTATCATTCACCAGCAAGTGTCGCAGCTCCCGCATTCCCGCAAGAACCTGTACATCCTGGTCAGAGATATCGGATTCCGAGAGATCCATTTGCCAGAGGCCGTGATAGGTAGCGGCGAGTTCGAGACATTCGCGTACCTTTTGAACCTTGTGCAAATTGATATTGAGCGGGGTTCGCGACCAATGGGCAATGAAATTGCGTTCGATCGGCTTTTCAATGAGTTCGCCCGTTTCACCAATTTCATCTGCGAAATAGAGATGCCCGCCGCGAGATTCGATGAAGGCCTTCTCCTCATCCAGCTGCTGCGCCAAGCGCGACTGCCAAATCACCCAGCCGCCGACAATCGCCAAGACGAGGACACCCACAATCAGTAACAATCGTAGTCGACTCGATCGGGGAGCGGAGCTATTGGGTGAGTTTTCCATCCTGCTTATGATAATTGGCTGAAGAGGAATCCTGGATAGGGCTAAACGTTCCCTTACGGTTTTTCGATCTCCTCCAATGTTTCGCGAGGCAGCCTGGTTCACGTCGGTTACCTCCATCGATTGAATCCATTCAAAACTCACTAGAATAGCTTCAAGACTGGTACTCTCTCGACTTCGCAAGGCCGCACCACGTGAGCTACATCCCACCCACTTCCAATAATCAAGTCAAGCTTAATTACCACACCGCGAAGTTGGCGCTACGTGGCTTGGGATTACTTGATCTCATGGCGATTCTGGCCGTTATTGCACCCCGAACGACCATTGCCCAATTGCATAAGATTTGTGGACTCGGTGTTTTGCCGGAGGGCCCAATTGTGGGCTATTTGGTTCGCTCGGCTTCCTTCCTCTATGCGCTTCATGGCGCGATGATTCTCTTTATCTCCTTCGATCCGGCTCGCTACCTTCCGCTCATTCGCTTCATGGGCTGGGCCGCCGTGCTCCATGGGCTCGCCATGTTCGCGATCGACATCATCGAACCGATGCCCTTTTGGTGGCGCTGCGCCGAAGGTTTGGGGTTTGCCTCAACGGGCGTGGTCGTGCTCTGGTCCCTCCCGCGTCATGGCCAGCCATTTACCGACTCGGCTTCCTAAAGAAAATTTCCTCGACGTTGCCGCGTAAAATCTGCTTTGCGAGCAAAATCGCTTGCTCTTCTGACCAGCGCCGCTCAATGACAAATTGTTCCGCGAGCACTTTCGCCAGCTTCCGTTTGTACATTCGAAATTTCGGCAGGGCGAATTCCAGCTTGTACATATCGCTGTAGTAACCAATTTGCTTCGTGCGCGGAACCGCTTCGAGTCGCGCCGCGAGGTCATGCTCGATCACCGAAGGTGTATTCGAATACCACCAGTGTCCGTGCGTAACGACATTGGGAAATATCCAGGCGTAGCTAGCAAGCTCCTGATTAGTGACGCTGGCGAGCACTGAAATGGGAAAAGTCACCTTTGGAAACGCATTGAAGAGTTCACGATATTGAATCAGCGAGACGCGACTGTCGTACAAATCTCGCCCTTGATAAACGCCATCGGCATAAACACCGCGATTGACGCCGATCATGAGATCAAAAGGCAATGCATAGTCTTGGCAGTGCTCGGCGAGTGTCCAAAACACAAAGTTCGAGAGCGAGCGGCGGTGCTCGCTGGAAGTGTCGCCATCGTCGCGAGAAACTGCCGCAAACGCTGATTCGGCCCTCGCAAGCGACACGGGCTTGGGCGCAAAATCGGGCGGTAAGGAGATGGCGCATGCTCTCGCGCCTCGCGAGACAAAAAACTCAAACCGCTCCGTGATTGCCGCTCGTAGATCCGCCGCCGAATCGATCGACATTCCTGCGCAACTACCGAGTCGATCGCGAACGCTGGGCCGCGACCAATGAAACACGAGATCATCGGTTCGCAAGCAAGGAACGTAACGCGTCGTATCAAAGCCCTCGAGCGGATCATCAAAATCGTTGGTAAGAAACAGCGATTCAATACCGCTCTTGGCAAGGACTTCATCCGCCCAGGAGACCGAGCTCATGGTTTCTTCGGCGGCGTCATACAGTGATTCCCAATTGGCCGGCGTGATCCGCTCATCCTTGAAGCCAAAAAACTCTTGCGCCAGCTCAATGAGCCAGCTGTACTGAATGGTGTTGTCCAGCTCGGCGAGGCTCGGGATCAGCGCTGCAACCCGTTCGCGATCAGACAGGCCAGGCGCTTCAATCGCCGCTTTTTCTAGTCCCGCGGAATGTGCAAGTTCCGTGTAATAGTGATATCCCAAGATATCGGCGAGCGATTTGGAAGCTGGCGCATGCGGGTCAATATGCGTGTGGGGATCGATCAAGATGATCGCATCGATCGCCGCGAATAGTCGCTCACAAAGTGCTTGACTCATGATGGATTCACCGGACCAATCGGGTGAGAAACGAATCGCGCCCAATCGTATCTGAACGCTCCAACAGAGGCGACTAGGCAAGTGACTCAAGTCGTGAGCGGCGGCGCCGAAGCCCGGTACCAATCATGAAACCGCGATGCCAACTCGAGCCCATCGCTTCCGCGCAAGAAAAAACCGGTCGCTCGACCGCGCCGAATGACGCCTTTCTCCAGAGAAGAGCCAAATACCGGCAGGGAGAGCATGAACTTATCCGCATCGTCAGATAGCTTGATCAACCTCGCCCCAAGAAAATCAGACGGATCCAGCACCTGCACATAGACAATGTCAGTGCCGCTCAACTCAACCGCAAACGCGCCGCAATATTCTTTCGGCAACAGTTCACAAGCATCACTGGGCAACTCGAGCAGTTCCCATGTTGGAGACGAATTGCTTATGAGTGCATACATCTTCGTCGTTTCAAATTCACTGCGAATCAGTAGTTCCGGATCGCCGTCGAGTCGCTGCGTTTGCATCGAGAAAACCATCTCGAGTCCGGCCATCGGCTCGCCGAAGAAAAACCCGGCTTGCCTTAAATAGATCTGTTTACGATTGCCGCGCTTTGGTGACTGGACATAGGTCGCCACAAGATCATCTTCGCGCACATAGTGATCGACTACGTAGTCTTCGGGTTCCGTCGCCGCGCCTGCGTTGTGGCACTGCAAGATCGACAAACCCGCTAGCGGCTTCTCCTTGTAGAGAATATCCGTGAGTCCACCGCCAGGATTGGCGACATGGAACGTCGCTCGCAAACCACAATGCGAAAAGCACAACTGTTGATTGACGGTCATCCACATGGAGAATGCGCTTCTTGGGGAGGCGATTTAAAAAAACTCGACAAAAAAACCCCGCCAACCACTCGAGAGTGATCGGCGGGGCCGGAACAGAGAAGAGGCCGCACTATTTGCCACTGGCGAATAAAAGGGAATGATGCCGTGCGATGGTAGGCCCACTTCTCCGAAAAAAGAACTTATTGGATGTTGGCTTCTGCGACACCAAAAGCGCTGACGTTTTACGTCGAACCTTTGGGCCATCCGCCAACGCCATCGATCATACCAGTGCCGATGGGCGTGTCCAGCGCCGCGAACTCGCAAGCCAGCCATTTTCATCGGCATTTTCAGCCTTCTACTCGATCCTTGGCAGATGGCCACGGGGCGGCTAACCTGCCACTAAGAAGGCGCCAATCCGGCGCCCCCAAGGGCGAGAAATGAACCAATACGTTGAAGCGGCGGAACGCGCGGCCAGAATCGGCGGAGCCATCCTGCTCTCTTGGCGAGGCAAAGTTCAAGCTCGCGAAAAACGACCTGACGACCTCGTCACCCAGGCCGACCTTGAGTCGCAGGAAGCCATTCGCAACGAACTCCTGAAAGCGTTTCCAGATCATGCTTTCCGAGGCGAAGAAGGAGAATATTCAGACACCCAATCGCTGCCTGAATGGACGTGGATCGTTGATCCCCTTGATGGCACCGCCAACTTCGTCCATGGCCTCAATGGGTTCGCCGTTTCGATCGCTTTAGCTCACCATGGCATTCCCGTCGCGGGCGTAGTTTTTGACCCTGTCTCCGCCGAGATGTTCCGAGCCGCAGCAGGCGAAGGTGCGTGGCTGGATGCAAAACGATTGCAAGTAAGTTCCTGCATCGAGATCCGAAAAGCGATGATCTGCGCTAGTCTCCCCCCCCGTTTGGAGAGGAAGTCGCCCGAAATTGCACGCTTAACTGAAGTTCTTTTGGTTGCCCGTGGTGTTCGCCGCCTTGGCTCGGCAGCCTTAAATTTGGCCTACATCGCCGATGGCAGGCTCGATGCCTATTGGGCAACCAGCATTTTTGCCTGGGATGTGGCCGCTGGCGTTCTATTAGTTCAAGAAGCGGGCGGCGTAGTTACCGATTTTCACGGACAGCACTACTCCATTCTCAGCCCCAAGATCGTGACCAGCTCGACTTCTCGGTTGCAAGGCCAGTTCTTGGCTGCCTTGAATTCCGTCAAATAAAACCCTAAATGGCCGGAGAGCGCGTAATTGTGGGCCCGGCTAGTTAGTTGTTTCTGCAAGTGGATGAACTAAAATGACTTAGGCGCAAATCCCGTGCTCGACGGCACGTGCGTTCACATCCAATTTTGACCGTCGTTTCACTTCTTTCGCGTTTCGCCGGAGAGGCCGCGTTGGCGAAGCTACGCTCTTTGCCCGCTTTTCGCTTCGCCGTCATCCTTTTGGGTTGGCTGGCGCTCGGGCAGGCGTTGGCTCTTAGGACGTCTCGAGCCCAAGACGAGGAAAAGCCCGCCCCTTCGATAGCCCCGCGCTCGGGGAATCAACCCACGACTGCCGCCGATGAGCCGCTCAGGATCCTCTGGCTACGAAATCCGGCCACCGGCGAGCTTGTCCCCGTCCCTGGTTTGACGATTGATGAATATGACAAACTCGATCGAATCCGCCGCGGCTTACCCCCAGAAACAACTGCACCGCCCAGCTATGTGCTCTCCGATTTGAAATTGACGGGAAAAGCAAAGGGCGCTTCTGTCGCGTGTGAGTTGACTCTGGACCTTGAACTCCGCGACGATCGCTGGGCTCGCATCCCTTTGGGCTTAAGCCGCGCAGTGATACGCTCCGCGCCAAACGAAGAAAATTGGCTCGTCGCTCCAGACAATGCGAGTGATGGTTTCATCCTCTGGGCCAAAGGCGCCTCTGGCGACAAAAAAACGCTCAAGCTGCCATTCGACTATCCACTCGATATTTCGGCCGAAGTAACCCGTCTGCAACTGCCCTTACCGCGCGCGAGAACTGCTACTGCCGACTTCACGATCGAAGCCAATGACGCCACGCTTCGGATCGAAGGTTCCGGCACGATTGACTCCAGCAAGTTTGCCGCCGGCGTCGGCGAGATTCATTGCTCTGGTTTCGCCAGCAACTTTGATCTGACCTGGAAGCCCAAGTCTCAGCCAACGACTTCTGCACCTTGGCTCGAGGCCGCAGGCCCAATCGAAATACGCGTCGATGGCCGCAGGCAGATTCGCGCAGACGCGAGACTCAGGATTCGCACTTTTGGCGCGATGGCTCAACCGCTTCGCATTCAACTACCCAAAGGAATGCGACTCTCGCCTGATGCGGCCCAAGTATCTCCCTTGGTTCGCTCGCAGTCGATTGCGAATAGCTCCGCTGACACAACCGCAAGTCACCAAGTACTCGAGTTGAACCTCGATCCTGCCGCGCCGAGTGACTTCGAACTTCGAGTGCAGGCGGAATCGGATGGTCCCATCGCCCCCGACGTTACGAAGTTGTCTCTGGAAGGCTTTGAAGTGATCGGCGCGAAACGCCAATGGGGCTACGTCGATCTCTTTTTGACGCCCGATTGGTATGTCGCGGCGGGACAAGCTCCCGCGATTCGCCGAGTCGATGTGGAGTCGGGTGCGACAACGGATTCGGCATTTGCTCGATCACGATTTGAGTATGCGGCGCAGGGCGCCTCCATCCTCGTTTCGGCGAGGTTGCCTCGCACGCTGGTGGAGCCTTCCTATGATGTCACGATCGAGTCAGGGCAAATGCGACTAGAGGGTGTCTTTAAATACCGCTTTCGTGGGCCCTCGGCAGGCGGCGTGGCGATTGACTTAGCGGACTGGAACTTGGAACGCGTTAGCTCGCCCGATGCCGCATTTCTGGTCGACGATATCCAGCAAAACGGCTCTAAGTTAATTACTCCCCTTTCCCCCCAGCCTTTGCCCGCCGGAGCGGAGTCAACTCTGCGCGTTGAAGCACGACGCAATGGCGGAGAAGCCATCGCCCAATTGCGATTGCCACAACCGACCGCGAGTGTCGAGACGCCTGCGATTGTTCGGGTTTTGTCCGATGTCAACTTAGAAATCACTCCGCGCTCGACCGAGTTCAAGGGGGTCTCCGTTGATTCTGCGGCTAGTTCGCCCAACTCGCCGCAACAACGAGGGCAATTTGTCTACCGCACACGACCTGGCGTCGAACAGCCCCTCCTTGCGTTCGATGTCCAAGTGAGAAAGCAGTCACTGGTACAGACAGTTACAACGCAGCTGACCTTGACTGGTCGTCGGTCCATCAATGTTCAACACGAAGTGCAATTGAATATTGCCTACGAACCGATGCGCGAAATTACCTTGGATATTCCCTTAGCGATCGCATCTCTCGAATCTGTTCAAGTCATGCTCGATGATCAGCCGCTCCAACGCAATGACGCGGTCCAGAACGAAGTCGCCGACGAAAATGGCCAGACTTGGACTCGCTGCCGATATGGTTTACCGCAGGCATACTTGGGACCACTGAAGTTTTCAATTCAGTTTCCATTTGTCGTTCCAGCATCGCTAGATGAAGCAGCACAATACCATTTGCCGCTTCCCAAGCTCCTCACGATGAGCCAGCTGCAATCGAAGGCCCAACAGTTGATTGTCCGCGATTCGACTGAGAGCATTCAGGTCAATTCCCGCGAGTGGTCGCCTGAGTTATTGGATGAGTCCTTTCGAACAACAGATGGTTCGCGTCGTTATTCGTCAGTTGCACCTCGAACGCAAATTGTATTTCAGCTTGCCCAAGCCCAAACTCAAACCGCGCAAGTCAATCGATGTGAACGTTGGTGGCTACAAACTACGCTCAGCGACACCACACGCAATGACCGACTCTGTATTCGTATGAATAACTGGTCATCGCCCTTGCGAATTCGACTGCCAGAAGGTTGTGATCCCGGCTCGCTCGTTGCTGCGGTGGATGGGGCGAAGGAAGAATTGCCGCAATCCCTTAATAAAGATCGAATTGTCACGCTCAATGCAGGTCGCAGTGCAGCGAACAAATCTCACGTCATCGAGCTGTGGTACCAGTGCGATTCGAAATCACTGGGCTGGGGCGCAGCGATTCTCGACGCCCCAGCACTTGTGGGCGATGAGATGCACGATCGTATCTATTGGCAATTGTTGACGCCCGCGGATTGGTATTCCCTCCGTCGGCCGGCCGGATGGACGTTTGAGTACGCAACGGGAATTCGCGATGGTTGGTGGGGAGTTGGCCCGAGTCTTGAGCAAGATGAACTGGAAAAATGGGTCGGAGCAACTTCTCAGTCTCTGCCGCCTAAAGAACTCAATCAATATCTGTTTAGCGCGCTCTCCCCGCATCCTTCGATTTCGCTTCTGCTCGCGCCGCGACGCGATCTTTGGTTATTCGGTTTAGGTTCACTTTTCTTTTTTGGCGCGCTGCTGATTCACATTTCGTCGTTGCGACGCCCCATCGTCTTTTTGGCTTTGGCGACGCTCGCGGCCGCGGTCATCGTTTTCGAGCCGCATTGGTGCATCGCCGTCGCCCAGTTTTTGATTGTGGGCCTCGGCATCACGCTCGTGGTATGGATGTTGAGAGCTACCCTCGCGCCAAAACAGATAACGCCGATCAGGTCAGCAACTTCGCGAAGCGGCGCCCGTTCGCTGGATACCTCCGCTTTGCCGCCAGATAGCGCTTCTGTACCGCGACGTGGTTCGAGCATTTCCGGTGCGCCTGCTCCGGCGGGGCCCGCGCCATGATTGGCAATGGCTTTCATGTTAGCAAATTCGCGGTTTGCTTCATTCTCTTTTCGGGCTTCGCCGCCTGCGAAGTTCTTGGGCAATCGAGTGATGGTAAGAGAGCCGAAGCTCAACCGCTTGTCATTCAAACGGTGCCCAATGCGGAGTTAAAGAAATTTCTCACGAACGAGCGTCCAGTGCGACGCGCTGTTTTTGAGGAATTTCTACGAGCACACGACGCAAAACAGGGCGATGTTGCAAGTGGTCCGCTGTCTGTTCAGATTCACAAGGCAACTTACGAAGCTCGGCTTTCCGCCGAAGGAATTCTCGAAGGCACGGCCCGAATTGAATTGGTGAGCCACGATTCGCAGCCAAGGCATTTACCGACAGCTGACTTTCAATTGTCAGTGCGATCGCTGAAGTGGAAGGATCGTGACGACCCCGTGATTTGGGGTCTTAGTCCTGATCAACGCCTCTTGTTAGTGGTTCCGCGGAGTGGCGAGTTGGAGTTTTCTTGGTCTGCTCGCACATTAAATAGCGGAACAGAGCGATTGGACTTTGACTTGGGGCTCCTACGCGCTAATAACACCGATTTCACGCTTACTGCATCGCGAAAGTGGAAAGTGATGGTCGATGGAAAATCACCAACCGACTCCAGCGCCGATGATGTCGATTTGGTTCGTCATGCGATGAAGTTAGGCGCCTCGCGACGCCTACAACTCCGCCTCGAAAACACAACTTTGACCTCCGTCGGAAAGCCTTCCTACTGGGTGCGTCAAACAACACGATTGGATGTCGGCCGCCAAGGCATCGACCTAGTTGCTGATTTGGAAATTGAGCCGACCGGCGCACCACTCTCAACATTGCCGTTGCGAATCGATGGTCAGCTTCAGCTAATTTCAGCAAAGATGGGCGACCAACCCCTACACTGGTCTTCACGCCAGGAGGGCAAGGAACAGAGCGTGGAGCTTCACTTCGAGCCTCCACTCGCTGAAAGCGGGCGCAAAGTACGACTTGAGGCGCGAGCTAAGTTTACAGATGAAAAAATGATCTCTCTCCCGCGAGTTCGCCCACTTGATGCGGTTTTGCGAGACGTGGAAATCGAACTGCATACGGCGCCGCCACTGGAAATGGTTGGCGTTGAGCTCGAAGGCGCACGGTTCTCCGATTCTGGTCCAGTGACTTCCACCCGAGGCGGCGAAACTCGACGGTTCCGCCTCACCAGCCCCGATGCGGATATTCAATGTGCGTTTCGCTCCCCTGAGTTTCGTGGTCGCCTTCGCTACGGAGCACAGCTGACGGTCAATGAGGCGACATTCGAGTTAGCTGCTCGAGCTCGCCTAGACATAGAATCGGGCGAGTCCTTTGATCTCACTTCATTGATCCCAACGGGCTGGGTGATCGATGGCGTGGAATCAACGCCGGCTGGAGACGTCGAGAATTGGTCGGTAACCACTCGAGAATCGATGCAGCAGCTTTCCCTGCGGCTCTCTCGGGCTTTGAACACGAAGTCACCGCTCAATTTGCAAATCACGGCGCACCTTCCACGGGTCGGCAACGAATCGCTGCCAACAAAGTCGTTGTTTCTCGCCAATTTTGACGACCTGTCGTTCAACGCCGGATATCTGCGTCTCAATTCGGCGCCAGCAATTCGAGCCGACGCCGTGGGCGATGCCGCGATCCGACTCAATCCAGTAACTCTGTCGCCTGGCGATTTGGAATTGCTTCCAGAAGGATCTTCGGGCGTTATTTACTCGCTAACTCCGCACCGAGAGTTTGCGATTGCGCACTCCAATTCGGAAGCGGAGTTTCGCGCCCAAGTCGTAAGTCGTATTCTGCTGGAATCCGATCGTATTATTTCGCGGCATCGGCTCACCATTAGCCCCCAACGTCGGCAACTTGATCGCCTATTAGTGCGCATCCACCCGGGAACTGGGAGTGCCCTTTCGTTTGATTTGGAGGGGGCCTCGACTCAGCGATTAAACGCTGGGCTCGTATCCTCGGATCCTCAAAATGACTTGTGGGAACTTCGATTCTCGGAGCCATTCACCAGTGACTGTACAATTATTGCAACCGAAAACGCGCCGGTCGCTTCAAAGACCAAATTACGAACCCTTGCTTGCGAAGGCGCCGCATCGCAGGAGTCGAATTTGGTTGTGTATTGCACGAACGAAAAAGAGTGGGAGATCAATGTCAACGGAGCTCAAACACTTGGCGCGAAAGCCGATGCGCCGCTGCCCCTCATCGAGCTTGCTTCCATTCGCTTTAGCCTCACCGATCATCCCGAAATCGAAGTAACCCGCAAGCAAGCACAAGTTGACGCACGTCCATTATGGGCGTGGATGGAAAGTCGAGTAACGCTTGCTGCTGAAGAACAAAAGGAAGTTCACGAGGCCACCTTCAGGCTTGAGAGTCACTTACCTTCCGAGGCCACATTTCAACTTCCGGGCGAGGGCAAGTTACTCGAAGTGCGGCTCAATGGCGAGGTAATTCATTCCTATCGCCTCGCTGCACAGTCTCTTCGAATTCCAATCGCCATGACGTTAGGCGAGCAATCACTTCAAATTCGCGTTGCCGCCAATCGCGCAACGTCGTCACTTGGTATGACGCCCGTTTCATGGAAAGGAGCGGTAGCTCAGTTTCCGGTATTGTCGAAAAGTTGGACCATTTGGACGCCGCCGGGGATGGCAGTCGAGCCAGTGAGTTTGCAACCTAATTTCGGAGGTTGCTTTAGCCTCATCGAACGCCCACTTGCCAGGAATAGTGATGATTGGATGGATGTCTGGTTCAAATCGAACAAGTCATTAGCCAAGAACTCAAGTCCTTTGGACGAAACGCAACTTCGCATCGCAGGGTGGCGCTCAACGCAGGTTTTCAGCAAGACAGAAATCGAGCCGCAAGTCCTCCAGTTTGATGATTCCTCCTGGCGACTTGTGGGATGGTGTGCCGTAGTTTTCTCGCTGCTCACGATCTATTCGCTCATGGGCAATAAGGGATGGCGTCGATGGCTCGCGTTTCTCGTTGTCTTGGCATGCGCTATTGCCAGTACCTTTGTTTCGGGGCCGGGCAAATTGCTACTCAGCGGAGTGTTTCTTGGCGGTGTTCTTGGCGCACTTCTCTTGGGGCTCAGAAGTCCGCGCGAGGTAGCCAGACCGAGTGCTCGAATGGTGCTGTCGCCTAGCCGGCTGGTTACAGCTCTCTTGATCTGGCTTTCGCTAAGCCAAACTTTTCTGGGGCAAACCCCGCTAGAGCCAACGAAGAAAGCTGGCGCCGCTCCGGTTCGCAATGTCATTGATCCTGTGGACGTCGATGGTAAACCGGTGGGCGACTTTGTTTACGTCTCGCCGGAGTTGTTTGAGGAATTGGCGTTGACCTCGCCTGTCCGCGCGTCGGAGCCATGCCTATTGCAGGCGGTTCGCTATCGAGTTTCTCACGCGAGCAACCCTGAGACAGGATCAATCTTGCTCGCCGCCGAATACTCTTATTTCGCCAGCGCCGATGTCCAACCGGTTCTGCTGCCGGTGAACATCAGTGAAACCCCTTTGAATAGTGATGAGTATTACGTCGATGGCGAGCGACGCCGTTTGCCGGCAAGTCGCGAAGGTCGAATGCCGCAAGTGGAATTGCTCGGTCGCGGGAGCCATACCGTACGAGTCGATTTGCGTGTTCCGCTGCGCGGCGAGAAAGATGCGTCGCTGGCAACATGGAAAGCGTTGCCGCTCGGCACTCAAGAAATAGAAATCGAAACCGATTCGACGCTCGCATGGACTCTAGATGACGTTGTCGTGAATCCTGATCCGGTGAGCCGCGTTGCGACGCTCCGGCTATCGCCAAGTCGTGAAGTACGATTTGGTCTGCGTCGCATCGTTTCCGCCGCCGCAATAATCGAGACATTGTTGCGTCATGATGCTTGGATAACACTCGGACCTGGCTCGATCGCAGTCGAAAATGTAATACGCGTCTCGCCCGATTCCGCAGCTACCTCCCTCGTCTTTGAACTGGATGAGGGAATGTCGCTCGCCTCGGTTGTGGGGCCGAATCGCAGAACACTGACAGCCGTTTCGCTCGGAGATCGGCGTTATCGTGTTCCACTGGAACCCACGGTTGCCGACGAGGCATCGCTCCGTATTCAGTGTTCCGCCAAATCGGGACTGGCATTGTCGCGAATTCAATCCACAGGCATTTCATTCCCCAATGCAAAGGTGATCGGGACACGCATAGGCGCCAGCGCTTCGGCGGAGTTTGCGCTAGAAGCCGAATCTCGCGCTGGCACGCAGGATATCCCGGTCGTGGAATTCGCAAAGTCATGGCCTGCCGGAAAATCGCCGCCTCAATTGGCGTTCTCGGTCGAAGCAAATCGAACCTGGCACATTGATGTAAAGCCCAATACGCCACAGAGTAGCGCGAAGCAACACACCGAGTACGTCATTCATCCCTCCACAATGCAAATTCAATGGGAAGCGGACACTTCTTCTGGGGGCGATCCTGTCTCCTTCTACTCGCTTAGTATTCCCGCCGCTCTCCGCGTCGAATCGGTTTCCGTTTCCGAGGGCGCGGCAAACCGACTCGTTCGCTTTGCCCGCACCTCGCCAGAGCGACTTTCCCTCTTCATGCGAACGGCCGCAATTGAGCCTCGGCACATTCAACTGCAAGGAACGATGCCTTTTAACGCATCTGTCCTAGTGGCTTTGCCTGCACTTTCGCTTGAAAACGCAACTCTCACTTCGCAATCGATCCGAGTCTTTCGCGGGTACGACGCGTTAGTCGAAGTGACAAATACCAAAGGGCTGCGGAGCGTTGACTCTTCGCCGCTAACGAGCGTGCTGGCTTCTACGCTTGCTCCCCAATCGAGCCGACTGTTGGGCGCCTTCGACGTGCCTTCATCGCCACAACCATGGGAGGCACAACTGACGGTCTCGTTCAATCGCCCTGAGGTGTCGCACCAGAGTATCGCTCACTTTGAACTGAAGGATTCCAAGTGGCGGCTTCGACAAAATTTCATGGTCAGCATTCAAGCCGGCCTAGTGGACGAGGTGGAGGTGGAGTTGCCATCTGGATTGCGTGAACCAGTCACGATTGAACCAGCTGAACCTTTTCGCATCGTCCAGGCTGAGGGTGGGCCGACCCGACTTGTAATTTCCCCAGCGCAGCCATGGAAAGATACCCGGGAATTGCGAGTAAGTGGCGAATTTGTCGCAGATGCTGGTAGCGCAGAGTTGGTCTTGTCGCCGGCGCGATTGCTTCGCTCCACCTTGCAGCTTGGCCAGATTGCAGCAACCAAACAGGCGATCAAGGGCGACTTTGCTTGGAAGGGTGATGGCGCCGAGGAGATTCCGTCGCCGGAAGGAACTGAGAACGCGGACG
The DNA here is from genome assembly GCA_046595915.1 of Pirellulaceae bacterium. Lineage (GTDB taxonomy): Bacteria > Planctomycetota > Planctomycetia > Pirellulales > Pirellulaceae > JBKJSI01. The sequence continues at coordinate 333 of JBKJSI010000151.1, read as the reverse complement.
CCTATCTGTGGTTTAAGCAACGCGACGACCAGTCCTCGATCCAACTACAGCGCAAGCCAGCCGCGGTGAAACAAACTAGCCCTCGATTGGAGGGAGAAATGTTGCTATCGGACAACCGCTATCTAGCGACGCTCACTTGGATATGGAGCGCTCCATCGACTCAAGATGTGATGCTGAATGCGCCTCCGGGAGTGCAAGTTGTCCGAGTGAGGGTGATTGGGTCTTCGGCTCGAGTTACTCAAGTGGACGAGCGGAATTGGCGCTTAGCGCCTGCCCTGGGCGCAGCGCCACCGGTGCTGGAAGTGGTTTGCGCTGGTGAATATTCGCCCGGAA
>JBKJSI010000089.1:0-7315 GCA_046595915.1 Pirellulaceae bacterium | reverse complement strand
CCCTTGGCTGCCGTGAAAGCCAAGGGATCTCCCACCGCCGCGCCACCCAGGCCATTCAGAACATCCCAGGTAAAACACTTCCAAGACTCGTCGCGACAGAGCTGGTTGATTTCGGCGACGGCTTCCTGTGGTTCGTGCGAAACGACGTAGATGCCGCTGAAGGCGGCGCGGACATAGTCGCCCAGTTCTTCGGTCAAAGACATACAGTCTCCTGCGAAAGGGAAGGAACTCAGGGTGTTTTGCCCTGGGAAGTAACGAATCGATATCGCAAGGCGCCCAGCGTTTAGAGTGACATGGCGACTTGGCTCTACCAGAGCAAGAACGCCAGCGCGATGGCCCAAACACGGGCGGACGGCAATCACTCGCGAGATGGCGAGCTAAGCAAGAAGGTCATTCACCGCGCGAAAAAGCCGAAGCAGTTCACCGTCCGGATCCTGCTCGGCGAGTAATTCGAGAGTCATCGATTTCACGGCGACCGTGTTGAGCCACTTCTTGGCTCGCCCAATACATCGGGAGCGGGTGCGAGCAGAAAGAGCGTCCCAGGAAAGTAGCTGGGGCGCGCGGTCGTACCAGTCGTGCGCCACACACGCGCCGAGATCATCGTCATCCTCATAGCGAAAACAACCACCGCCTGCGGCTTCGATGGCCATGGGATGAAGGTAATTTTCGAGAGAGCGTTTTTCGGTCACGATGGCGCGACAGCCAAGACGCTGATTGACGAATTCAGCGCAATCGTACCGGAGCTGGGATTCTTCGCCCTGTTCCCGGTCGTAGAGATGCAGTTCGGGGCAGCCGAGCGAATCAAAGCGATGCGTCCAGGGCTTAGGACTGCCGCCGCCCGTGGGAATAAAGATTAGTTGCTTGGCAGCAACCAATGTCGCTAAATCAGGGACGTCGCATCGACCTTGGTGGAGAACGCCCGAGAGTCGGGTTAGAAACTCGATGTCGTAGAGGCCTTCGACCAGGAACAGTAGGGGTTTAGTGGATTCGGAAAGCGATTCATTATCCTCACTTACCAATCGGAACTCCTGTGGTGGTGTGGGCTGGGTTTGATTGCGGTTGTTGGGCGAACTCGGGTTTGAGCTGTTCGTCCGATTCTTGACCGAGCGCCGCGCGAAGCTTGGCTGTTGCCGTGCGGCACTCGCCTCCCGAAAAGCCGCTCGCTTCCACCCGCGCGTCTCCCTGGGGCGAAATGATGATCGTGATCGTTTTCAAGCGGCGGCTCCTACTTGGATCGTGAGTTTGACGAAACCATCGGGCAACTTTTGCTCAATCACGGTGTGGCCTGCACGACGCGCTTCCAAGCGGGCTTTCTCGATGGAGTAGTTTTGGAGGAAGCGATGGAGATGCGATTGATCGCCCCAACGACCTTGGAAATTGTCGTAGTGGACTTGACCAGTGGATGTTTCGCAGACTGCTGGGTAACGCCACGCCGGGAATTGGACCATCCAGCCGGTGGCTTCGGCGTTGAAGAGTCGCGTGGCGCCGAAGGTGGGTTCGGGCAGAGTTTGGCGGTGACAGGCGGCGCGGATAGCAATGGGATCGCGAACCTGGGTTTGGATTTGAACAATGTGGGACATGAGTTTTCCTGTTTGGTAGATTGCCGTTCATATACTTGCGAGGCTTTCATTACGGTGAATCCTCCCTGGATTCGGGGGGACGAACGTCTTTTCCCGGTTGAGATGAAGACGCAATGACATATCGGGCGAGGAATTGACCAATGAGTTCCGCAAAGGCTTGTCTCGCCGAATCATCCTTGCGTGGTGGTCGCTGGCACACATTCACTTCAGTAGAACTTGAGCTAGGTTGGGACACGTTGTCTCCGTAGAAAAGCCAAGAAACAAAAATGGGTCGACGCCATCGTCGACCCAACAACTTCGATAACTCCACGCAGTATGACTATTCAGTTTTGCGATCTTTCTTTGGACGAGCTTTTTTCTCAAGTTGCTTACGACGAGTTCGACCATCTAGCGGTTTCTGGCCGCGAGACTGGTACCAATACTTCGTTGCTGCAGTCAAAGTCTCTTTGCTAATTCCAAGTTGTTCGCAAACTTCGGTGCATAACAGCCCCTGATCTAACAGGGCCATCACTTGATCAGCAATTCGTTCCGGCAAGGGGCGTTCCGACTGACAGCGAAACTGTTTGCCATTGGCGCTTGTACGACTGATGGCGTCGGCCGGCGCGTATTTGTTGTAGAGCCGGGACACGCGATTACGTGTCGTATTAAGTCGGTGGGCGATTTCCTCATAAGTGAGATGCTCTTGATCGCGCATTTCGACGACGGTTCTACCTAGCTCAGCGTTCGCATCAGGGCGGCGGATCTCCACCACAACGCGAGTATTACCGCTACTGCAATTCAGGTCTCCACCGCCAAGTTCATCGGCGAGGAGCTTAATAAAGTCATTTTCAAATTCGCCAAGCAACCAACCATGATGCTGCTTTCTTTCTCCGGCCTGACTGATGAGCACCTGTCCGCCCGTAAACCGACGAATTATCTTACGCGCCGCAGAGAGTCCATTTAAGTCTAGGTTCGGGTCATCAATGACTCGCTGCATTGTTGCGGACAAGTCTTGTAGGTGCGATTTCACCTCCGCAGCCGTGGGCACCATCGCGGGACTAGTCATTTGCTTGCGGATTTTCTCCAGCTGCGCTCCATGCTTATTGCGCTCGGCCCTCAATCGTTTCAGGCGGTCGCTGGACTCTCTTTGATCTTCCTTCGAATCACCAGGGTTGTCGACAAGGAGATCAATGCTGCGGGTGATTTTTCGGACAGCCGCGTGATGGACCTCCAACTCAGCATCTCCCGGGCGCGATTGACCTTCGGCAGCCAAGCGGCAAGCAGATATGATTTGCTGGACCAAGCAATCGTCGCCGAGAATCTTCTCTTGCAAGGACTTCAGGAGGCAACTTAATGCGACTTGACCATCACAAAAAGTGAACACGGGACGCTTTTCAGCATCGACGCCAATGCAATTCGGACAACGGAAGTAATCTTCCCCCTTTTCCCCGGAGCGGTACAAAAGCTGATGATGCTCTTTGCAGTACAGAAGTCCTGAAAGAAGGAAAGTGGTCGGCTGCCTTTTCCCGTCGGAAGTTTTGCGCCCACGATCTCCTTTATTCTCCTCAAGCGCAACCTCAGTGTCTTGCCAAAGCTGCTCATCAATGATTCGCAATTCTTCGTGTTGGATCCGTTGCAACGGCTCTGATCGTTTACGGATTTTGACGCAGTCTTTGGCTGTGTTCCAGGTGCGATCAAACCAGCCATAAGACCAGTCACCTCGATAACGCTGGTTTCGCAACACTCGCGATAAAACGGAGCGGCTCCAAGTTCCAGTGCGAGTCCACGGAGGCACAGGAACTCCTGGAGTACCGAGGAGCCGTCTTAAGATTTCATTGATGGAAATGCCGTCACGAGTAAACCAATGGAAGATCTTCCGGACCCAGTCGGAGGCGACAGGGTCGATCTCATACCGCCGTCGTTTGGAGCCCAAGTCGGACTCGTCGCTCTCCGAAAACTTATACCCGAAAGTAAGGGCGCCCCAGACTTCTCGCTTCTCAGCTCGTGACGTATGCGCGGCGCGGATGTTTCCCTGATAAAGGGTCGAGGCGAGCTCATCCATGATCGCTAAAAGGCTGAGTACTAATCGCCAAATTTTCTCTTTCGCGGAATCGAGTCCCCGATCGACGGCAACAAACCGGACATTGTTAGCGACAATGGAGTCATTGACAAACTTGAGACAGGGAAAAAGACCCCGAAAGAGGCGGTTTGTTGAAAGCACCAATAGGACCGAGGCTTCACGATTGCCAATCGCTTGGCGGACACCGTTAAGACCCAGTCGGTTTTCTTTTCTGCCGGTGACAGCGAAATCGGAAAAAATGAGATGGCGCGGTACATGCAACCCATCTTTTGTCGCAAAACTGAGGCACGCCCGGACTTGATCGGCGACACTACTTTGTTTGTCGGTGCTGAATCGGGCGTAGATTGCCGCAACCGCCAAGCTGCCGAGATCGCCAAGGGTCGAGAGATACTGGGAATGCATTTCGTTAATTTCAGATTCTGCCGCCGCACGTAGCGCTTCGAGATGAACTATTCGCTTGGATTTCGCCGCCGGAACCACAACGCCAAGTAGGAAGATCGCGGCGAGAATCGTGCCCAGCCAAATCCAGAGTCCAATTTTTTGATTGTCTCGTCGCCAGCTCGTCGACTGGGAAAAGTTGTCCCGTTTTTGTCCAGTGACAGCGGTTCCACTACCAGGAACGACCGGAAATGACAGGGACTGACCAGACACAGTTAAAGCGTTTCCTGAAAAGGACTTACGACCTAAATTCAGTGCTGGCTTGAAGTTGTGAAAAGTGGAGGGAACGAATCCTGTCCTCTCCGCTTAACAACGTTGGACTGTTCATAAACCTATTCTCCATAACAAGTTACAAAACGGCCGAAGCGGCCAAACTATCGACTGTGCTGGAATTGTGCTACTTTTCGTTCCCGTAGTTAGATGAGTTTGAAGCCCCAATGGATCCTGGAACGCGGTCCATCTTTTTCATCGCCTGCTGAGCCGTTTGGCTCGAAATGTGGGTGTAATGTTCCAACATTAGCCGGTCGACGTGCCCCAATATTCCTCGCACGATGTCAGCTGGGATCCCACTCGCAATGGCATTCGAAGCAAATGAGTGACGAAAGGTATGGAGGTGACCTTTCAGTCCGAGCCGCCGCAGCTGGCGCTGAAGATATTCTAGTAAGCGACGGGCCGAGACTTTTCGGCCGCTATTTTTGTCACTGGCATCTGCCTCGAATGTGAAGACCCACTTTCCACGGCGCGGCTGTTTGCGGACGAGTTCCCGAACCCGGGCGAGCATGGGAATGGCGCGCTCGTTTCCAGTTTTGGTCGTCCAGCCCTCTTTAGCACGCACTCGAATTACATTTTGTTTGAAGTCGATATCCGACCACTGCAGGTGGATCAACTCGCCAATTCTAAGACCGGTGTCGGCGAGAACTGCGAATATGTCTTTATGCGGAAGACGGCGACAAGCAGCAATGATCTGCTCAACCTCTTCCGGTGACCAACAAGGCTGCGGACGCGACTTGGGCTTTGAAATCTTGTAGCCAACAAGCGGATCAACCGCCAACAGTTTCCGACTCAAAGCGAATTTGACGACGCCCCGGATGATCACCAAATCAGTGAAGATCGTTTTTTGTGCGCACTTCGCTTCTAACCGAGCGGCGCGAAACCGATCCATAAATCGGGCGTCAATTTGCGAAATCTGTGATCGACGCATCGCATGAGCGACACCAATGGCAAAATCTAATGCAACCTTGTATTTCTTCATCGAATTGCTCGCTAACCCCTCGCTCGCCTTCCAGGCGAGGAATTCACCAATAACTTCCTCGATCGTGGCGTTATCGCGCCGGCCCGGGTTTTGACCGTGCACTAACTCACCAGCGAGGGCAAGTGCATTGAGCCGAGCCTGCTTTTTCGAGGTCGTCTTCAGTGATCGTCGAACTTGCTTGCCTGCCAATTGGACGTTGGCATACCAAGTTTCATCGCGAAGAAAAATCGCGATGCTGTCGGTTATTTTTTCGAACTTCGCGCGAGACGCGCGAGGGTCACTTTGCATCGTTTTTGCTCCGTTGTGGTTTGGTTGGACGCGACGTAGGTGGCGCCGAAAACGGTGTCAGAACGCTCCCGAAGAGCCACGCGACAAAGCGGTCGCGCACAATGAGCACCCGCTTACCAGCTTTGTAGGAGCAGTCGCCGAGAAGACCGCGCGACCGCCAAGCACGCACGGTCTCAAGAGGCACCCGTGCCAACTCTGATGCGAGTTCGAGCGTCAGAATGGGGGGAAAACGCGATCCCCAGCTGGGCTCGGAGAACATTGCAGCGATTTCCGCCGCTGAGAGCTTCAATCCTTCGGTGTGTCCACTCATCGCTCAGATCCAGGCACAAGTCTGCAGCGAAGGAGATCTTCGCTGCCTGGATCTGTTGATACTATTTTTGCTTCGAAATCCCTAAGTCTAAACGCAGGCTATTCATTGGTTATTCGATCGCCTGATATGCAAGCTCTTGGACGCCACGAAATCACGTAGCGCGGTACATCCACAGAGAACGCTAGGCCAATTTCATTTACGCGTTCCTGAAGCCGTCGACGACTTCCGTGCATGTCTTCCGGGCGAGCAGCATCGAACGGAAAATCAATTTCAGTTGGCCAACCTGCCGCTTCAAACGCGGCAGCAATCCTCGATATCGCAGAGCCCCGTTGACGCGAAGAAAATTTGATGGATTTTCCGCGAAATCTCAGAATGCCGTCATCAGAAAACTCGGGAGTCGTCTGTGTGGTTTCTTCAGCTTCGATCACAGTTTGTGCCGCCGCCACAGTAGTCTCCTCAACGACCACGGCCGCTGTCTGGCTTTCCTCGCCCCAATATTCACAAAGCTCCTGGAAATCCAATGTCGTCAACATTTCGAGGCCATAACCGACTTCTGCGATGGTCCGACGATCACTCCATCCCATTCGATCTGCTAACCGTAAGATCAACGGCTCGGGCCTGATCGCTATATCTGGAGTCCGCGCGTCAATCTTGCCCTCACGGCGAACAATGGCAAGATCCTCGGGCTTAAGGAACCGTCGGAGGAAGCGGCTGCGGTTTCTTTCAATGTGGAGACTTGAGACAACTCGTTCTAGAGCGTCTTCAGGCGAACAGAGAATCATGATTTTGCCTCCTCCTTGAGCGATTTAGTTCAATGCCTTGATAAGCACCTATTATAGAATCGCTGGCGCACTCGATGCAACGATTTTTGAGTCGGGGCACCAAAGAAATCTTGAGCCGATGTAGGGCGCAAAAGCACGCGTAGTTAAGCTCGTCGTACCTAATAATGACGCATTTTGGCCGCGAATTTAGCTCCATCACGCCAGAGATGTACGCTGCCCCGAGAACTTATAGACGGACCCAATCGGAAATGTGTTCCCCAATCACTACCCGGCCTGACTGAGCGTTATGACAATGACGCTTCTCAGCGTCCATTTTTACTAAAGGACTCAGCTTTGATTATAGGTGCGAAAAGCTGAGATTAGCGGTTTTTTTTGAAGAGCCGCGGAGCAAACTCTCCATCAGTAACTAGGGCTTGCCATTCGTTATCGCCGCGATCCATTGAGCTACTAATGGCTATTCCGAGCAAGTTAAGTTTGAGTCAACGAGCGTTATTGCCCTTACTTCCTTGAAATCGATCTCTCCGCGTTCCTGCAATATGGCTTTCTTAATGCGGAAGTAGGTAGCTCTGGAGCCGCCGCATTGAAACTCGAATGCTCGAACCCTCG
>JBKJSI010000897.1:0-3577 GCA_046595915.1 Pirellulaceae bacterium | reverse complement strand
TCTCGTGCTCATATTTCTCCAGGTGGTCCAATCGATCGTGCTTTGGATATTTCGCACCGAACCGTCCATTGAGGCCACCACTACGCAGCCGGGATGATAGCTACGTGAGGTAACCGCCACATAAGTGGGTACGGTATTGGCGGAGTTTTCCGTTTTTGAGATTAGATCGATATCGTAAATGGCGCCGCCTACGTTCAAGATCACTTTTCGTGTTCGGCGCAAGAACGGAAGTGAAGCCAAGCCCGTTTGATGAACCTTCCCGTCTACCCACTCCGTGTGCCCGGTTGTGCTTACCGTTGTACTAGCATAAGCCAATACCTCCGCCGCGGAACTGGGAGGCGGCGCCCCCACGGCGCTGGGCTGGCCCGGTTTTACATTCGCCTAGTAAGCCTTGATTTCCGCAAATGCTAAAGTGTTACTCATTCCATCTGGGTAAGCGCCATCCATGAGTTTTTGATTGACAACAAATGCCCCGTCGCCTGATTGATTGGCTGGGGCATTAAAAAACATCCAAGTTCCCACGTTAGCTGCATAGCTGGGTGGAAAATGCATAACGCCAATGCCCGAGGCGGGCGGTCGCGGTTCTGCTCGTACTTCGCTAGGGCAAATGAGCGATGGACTTCTGGCCTGGGTTACCAAAGCATGGGATGGAACGTTTGTGATATCTGAATAATTGGCCCCCGTCCCCCATACATCAATCGCTTTTGAGATGACCTAGCACCGCGCCCACTCCCACTCAGCTAATTCTGGCAGGTCGTATCTGGCAGCTTGTGTCAAGAATCCCTTGCGCAGAGGTGCTAAACGGCCCTCCGGTCTCCGATCATCGTGGCGAACACAAGCCTGCTGCGTAGCGTGTTACCAAAGCGTCATTGAAAGAGACGGACGAGAATCGCGAATACGGGTCTGACCATGCTTAAATTGCATCCACACGCAATGCGCTATGCCTCCTTAGTTGAGCTGTGCCAATGTCAGAAGCCGTCAAAATCGGTGATTGGCGCGGCGAGAAGTAGAACGCATTGCCATAACCGCGACAAAACCGAGCCAAGGCTAGCCAAAGTGTCAGAAGTTCCTGAAGCTCCGAACTAGTTGGCATCCAAAAAACGTGTTAATTCGTGGCGGAAACGCCGCCACCTTGCGAATTAGCAAGGTTTCATCCCTGGCATGTTTCGTGCACTTAAGGCCCTGTCTTTTTGGACCACTTTTCAATGGAGCGATGCCGTGGGTGATGTAGCTAAGAATGTGAAGGGCGCGATCGAGAAGACGGCCGAGGTAGCCAAGTCCGCAGCACAGAAAACTGCCGATGCAGCCGGTAAGGCCGCGAAGGCAACCGGGGACGCGGTGAAGAATGCTGGTCAGAAGGTTAAGGACGCTGGAAAGTAGCCAGCGGCCGAATTATCAAAAATTCTCTGCCCCAGTGGTCGCGTTGGCCCTGGGGTTTTTTCATGCGCGGAGCGTTAGGCTTGGACTATTTATGTACGCCCCGGCCTTTCAGGAATAAGAAGCCAATACTTCACTCCCTAGTGTCGCCCGAGAGTGAAAGGACGGTTGGTGATGCGCGTAAATCGACGAAGTATGACGACCTTTGAGACCACCCCCGACGTTGTGCGGTGTTGAAGCCACAACGTCGGGAGAAGGTGTAATCACAGTCAATTCCCACCCACTCGATGGCAAGGGTGAACTTGCACAATGTGACGTTGGAAGAAGTTAGCGATAAAATCGCTCGTTGACATTATAGAAGTCGGCTTCCAGATACTCAAGAGCCAGGGCGAAATTGAGAATCTTAAGATCATTCAATTCACTTAGCATGTCAGAGTAGCTAAGCGCCCAACCACCATTGAGACTGGCGACGAACCCTCCCGCCGCCGCGACAACTTGTATTGGACCAAGTGGCAGTTCAAAACTGGTATCGCCGACGCTGACGGGATCGATCAACAAGGAGTTTATAGCGCCGGCATGTCGTGCTTCGATGGCTAAGATTGATCCGGCTGCTTTGAGGATGTCTTTACTGGTAATGAAGGGTGCAGCGCCAAGGTAAGCTCCAACACCAGTATTCTCCAGAGCTTGCGAGACCCGAACGAAGTCCTTCAGATTCCTCTGCTGCAGATTCCTGAAAGTCGGTTTAGGGCGGGCATTGGCGCCGAGCGCGGCGACCAAGTAATCCACGTGGGCATTCTCATGCTTTTGAATCGATCGGAAGAGCTTCTTCTGCCCATTGCTGAGGAAATGCGGTCCATCGGCTTTGGCGGTACCCGCGCTGCCTAAAAGGGCAATCGGCGCCAGGGCAATGCCCGAGGCAAGGATGAATCGACGACTTCCCACCGACTTGTAGTTGCCGCCAGATTCGTCATCCGTGGTTTTCGTCGAAGCAAATAACGAGCTGAACTTCTTCATGTTAATCAACCTATACGAAAAATAATTGCGCGGCCAAGCGAAGCTTCAGCCAATGACGCTGGAAATAGACATTTCCCAAAGGGCGTCACATGCAAATTTATGAAATTGCACTTTCAGCAATCCTTATGCCAATCGAAACCGACCCGTCTTAGTTTCCTTTCGCGACAAAGTAGGTCATGACGGCGACAGGGTCGGCGACAAGATCGGCACTCGGTCGAAGCCCCATCGACGCCTAAAACCTAGTTACGACACAAGTGCAATGCCGTTCGCCCGCATCACTGAATGCCGCGCATTTATGAAATCCTTGAATACAACTCCTAAACGTTCGTAACCGGCCTCGCGAACGCCGATTCGTCTGTACGTTTGCGGAGGAACGAGTCGGAAATCTTTGGGCGTTCCATTCCGTAATCGCACCCGCGAATCAGGCATAGCGGAGCGGCGTAGGCGCCTCCATCGAATGCCGCCGCGCCGCTGTGCTGAGGTACTTCATCAACCGCTGCAAACGCAATCAGGTCGAGCCGCGGACATTCTTCGCGCTCTCTTCGTCGAACTCCAGGCTGCGCGAAACGCCTGCCGACGAACAACTCGAGCTGCTCCTTCCCCGACTGCTGGCTACCGACCCATCCGCAATGCCGCTGGATCATGGATGAACGGAGGAAAACATCGGACCGAGGCTAGGCTGCAGGGCAGTGCGGTGGAGTGGACGAATACTTTTGGCTGATGACGCCTTCTTTCTTTATCATGCCGACGACGTACGCGCGCCGGTCTTCGCCCGTGTCTTTGCGGATAATACTCTTCATGGCGGCATTGGCTTCGAGGGTCGTCGAGTCGACGGTCACGGTCCTTCCCGGGAGGAGGCCCTTCTCATTGGCCAGCTTCAAAATGAACTCGAACGCCGCGGCATGAACCTCCAGCGGCAGTCTGTCGCGACCTCGCGTCAAGCTCGAATGGTCTGGCGCATCTTCCGTGAGCGGCACGCCCAGGAATTCCCGCAGGCTGGCCATGTAGCACTTGTCGAACTCAGCGCCTCCCTTGTAACCCAGTTCTTTTTTCGCACTGGCCAGGCATTGCTCGGCTAACTGCTGATGAAAACTAACCCAATTCGATGAACCCGAAGCTGCCCGCCCTGAGGCCCCGATGGGCGATTTTCCCGGCTCGGGCTGGACGCGTGCGGTACCACTAGAGG
>JBKJSI010000865.1:0-5173 GCA_046595915.1 Pirellulaceae bacterium | reverse complement strand
CATTATCAAGCTGGACCTTGAACCGCGTGTTGGCGAGCGCCTGGACGACGACTCCGCCGACTTCAAACGAACTATCCTGTTCCTTCGCCATGCACTCCACCTGGAAAGACGCATTTGTGTTAACCCGACAGTATATCGGGCAATGTTACGCTGGCAGAGGGGGCGACTTGGGAAGCGGTGGCAGGCTGGCCGTCTTTATCATCCAGGCCGGGAGTATCGCTTATCAAAAAAGTGCTTGTTTTTCATTAGGTTGCCTAGATGGCCTAGATGGCCACTATCTGTGGTCAGGTTGCCACTTCCTCGCTTAGATTGCCAAGTTCGGTGGTCGGGGGGGGGCTGCGTCGGCGAAGGGACTTCATGTCATCTTAGAAACTGAATGGCGCCATTTGGGGCAGAAAAACTTGGAATTTGCGAATCGGAGAGAGCTGATCTCCTAATCCCCCAGGCCTTCGCGGAGGATTTCCAAGACAAACTCCGGCGATTCGACGCCCACGGAGAGGCGGATGGTTCCGGCGGTGATTCCGAGGTCGGTGAGTTGGGCAGTGTTGAATGATCGGTGGCTGGTGGAGACGGGGTGGCTGAGGGTTGTCGTTGCGTCGCCTAAGGAGGGGCAGAAGGGGATGCGGCTGGCGTTGTTGATGAATTTCGATGCGGCTCGTAATCCGCCGTTGAGGTCAAAGGCAACCATGGTTCCGAAGCGCCCGCCGAACTGGCGATTGGCGAGGTCATGCTCGGCGTGGGAATTCAGGCCGGGATAGGAGACCTTGGTGATTGAGGGTTGTGTTGCGAGGAACTCGGCTGCTACTTGCGCGTTTTGACAAGCGCGATCGACTCGCAGATGCATCGTGACGAGTCCGCGATCGGCGAGCCAGCAGTCGAAGGGGCCGGGCGTCATCCCCCAGGTGGAGGAGAGGCGATTGAGGCCGTCGTCGGAGGCATGACGCGAGGTGAGGAGGCCGAGGATCACGTCGGCGTGGCCGCTCATCATTTTAGTGAGGCTTTCCATCACCAAATCGGCGCCGAATTGATGCGGGCGGCAGACCAGGGGCGTAGCGAAGGTGTTGTCGATCAATAGTTTTGCGCCGCCGGACGAGGCGATTTCTGCGAGCGCGGCCAGGTCCGCGACATGGAGTAGCGGATTGGCGATCGTCTCGGCAAGGATGATTTTCGTCTGTTTGGTCATGGCGGCGCGAACGGCGGTCAGATTGGTGATGTCGACGGCGGTCGAAGTGACGCCCCAGGGTTGTAACTGGCCGGTCAGGAGTGCGACGGTTTTGCCGTAGAGGAATTTGGAATAGAGGACATGGTCGCCGGGGCGAAGTGTGGCGAGGAAGGCGAGTGACAAGGCCGACATCCCCGAAGAGGTTACGGTTGCCTTTTCGGCGGCGTGCAGTTTTCGGCAGCGCTCGGCGAGGTAGTCGGCGTTGGGCTGGGCGTCGCGCTGGTAAACGTAGCCGGGCTCTTTGCCGCCGAGGATTGCGTCGGCTTGTTCGATACTCTCGCATTGATAGACGCTGGCCAAATAAATCGGCGGCGCGGCGGGCTTGGTCGAGCGGGGGGGCTCGAGTTCGTAGCGGGGGCAGATGTCGTCGATGCGGGACGGAGTGTTTTGAGGTTCATTCATCTCACAATTTTCCTGAAAAAAGTTTTGACCGCGTCGACTCCCGCTGATGTCCTGCCAAAGCCAAAAGTTTGGCTCGCAAGTGCCGTGTTTAGAAAACAAAACGGACTGAAACGATTTTATCAATCCGCTTTTTCGCGCCGTTTTGTTTTCGAAACAGAGCCACACGCTAACTCCAATTTTAGACCTGACCTTAACACTAGTTCGCGAGGGCCGTTTATGCTGTGCGAATGAAGATTGCCAAAGATGATACGGCGGATTCCGCCTCACGGCGACAACTGACTCTTCTCGACACGACCTGCATTGTGATGGGGATTGTGATTGGGGCGAGCATTTTTCGCATGCCGCAGCTGATCGCCATGAATACCGGCGGCATCGGGCTTTATTTTCTTGCGTGGGGCTTGGGGGGAGCGATCTCGCTCTTGGGGTCCGTTTGCTTTGCGGAGCTCGCGACGCGCTATCCCGAGCATGGCGGCGCCTATGTCTACTTGCAGCGCGCTTTTGGCGATCGAGCAAGTTTCTTTTACGCTTGGACCGATTTTTGGCTGGTGCGCCCGGGGAATGTCGGGGCGATGGCGCTCATTTTTGCGCCGACCTTCTGTGTGGCGATCGGCCAGAAATGGGATGAGCTTTATGTCGCAGTTTCGGTTGTCGCCTCGGTCACGCTGCTCAACATGCTCGGGCTTCGATTCGGTGTGTGGGGGCAGAATCTCTTCACTGCCGCCAAGGTGATAGGGCTGCTGCTGATCATCGGCATTGGAATCGGCGGCGCGATGATGGGCAAAGCTGAAAGTTCAACTAGCGATGTCCAAAAGTCTGCCGTCACCGCTTCGGCAACCTCTAGCGCATCGCCCTCAAGTGCATCGCCCGCCAGCGAATCACCTCCGCCCACGGTCATGTCGCGCATTGCCGCTTTCTGGCAGGCGATGGTCTTTGTGATGTTCGCTTACGGCGGCTGGTCTGATATGGCGATGGTGAGCGCCGAAGTGCGTGATCCGAGAAAAAACCTCTTTCGCGCCCTCATCATCGGCGCCGGGGCGGTTACGGGGATTTATTTGCTCGCCAATCTCGCCTATTACTTGCAACTCGGCTTCGATGGGATCCTCGCGACGAAGTACCCGCCCCAAGTCGTCATCGATAGTGCGTTTGGCGATATCGCCGGCAGGATCATGAGTGGTTTGATCTCTGTTTCGTGCCTCGGCGCGATTCAAGGACTCATTTTCACCGGCGCACGAGTGCAATACGCCGTGGGCCGCGATCATCACCTTTTTGCATGGCTAGGCAAATGGAACGCGATTACCCATACGCCGTTGCGGGCGCTGTTGGCTCAACTCGCCTCCTCGATATTGCTGTTGCTGGCGGCCTGGTTTAGCGCTGGTCGTGTGTCCGAGGCGACCGAAGGTAGTTTCGAGCAAATGGTTGTTTATACAGGGTTTGTTTATTGGTCCTCTTTGCTCGCCGTCGCCGCTGCGTTCATGGTGCTGCGTGACCGAGATGGTTCGTCGGAAGGCTTTCGCACACCTTGGTTCCCGCTCCTTTCGTTGCTCTTTATGGCGACGATGGCCGCCATGGTTTACGCCACCGTGCGATACGCCTTCTTCGAAAAACTGGAAAAAGGAGAGGGAATTGGCTGGTTTTTTATGGCCGTCGCCGTTTTCGTAAGCGGCATTCTTTTAGGCGGCTTCGGGAAGAAACGCCAATAAGCTGGCAGTGCTTTAGCGCGGAGCTTTGCGGGGGATGGCGGGCAATACTAAGAGACCGATGATGGCGATGAGGAGCCACAGAGATATTCCAAGGATTCCCAGTTCCCACTCTGCGAAATGAAGCCAGCGCCACGATAGGATTTGAATCAGCGTCGCCAATGCTGTGAGCGCGATGGAGGTCGATTCCTTTTTGAAGAGCAGAGCAAAGAAGTTCGCTATCACTAGCGTGCTAAGTGCCGCATGCCAGCCGAGGTGGGCGCCGATGAGTGCGAATGCGAGAACCAGGTTGATCGCGTAAAGGCGTCGATCGCCTGTAAACATGGCTGCCGGTAATGCAGCTAGACCGCCGATGAGAAGGCCTACGAGGCCGCTGAATCGTTCTGGGGCGAATGGCGAAGGCTTTGCGGCGGCTGTTTCTGTTAACAGCCAACTGACGGGATGAACTACGGGGCAAATGTAGGTGATCGCTACTACCATGACGATGGCGACGATTGCGAAACGTCGCGGCGCGGCTTCTTCATCGACTTCAAAGAGGCAGAGCGTCAGTAGCCAAATGAAAAGGCAGAAGTGGAACGTGAAGGCGATGATCAGATCCCACTGCGGAGTCCAGAGTGTTTCATAGAATCCGCTTCGCGTCGCGACCTCTCTTAGAGGGAAATTCCAGCCGCCGCTGGCAAGCTCCCAAGTGCAAAGAATGAATGCCGCGCCGCCGAAGAGGATTTCGACGAGTGGGTATCGAAAGGAGATCGGCTCACCGCAATCACGGCAGCGGCCGCCGAGCGTGATCCAGCCGATGACGGGCAGGTTGTGACGCCCGCGAATGGCATGTTTGCATTTGGGGCAGATGGAGGATTGCGAAACGAAGTTCATCCCGCGCGGCATGCGCCAGGTGACGACATTCATGAAACTGCCGAAGGAGGCGCCGACGGCGAAGAACCAGATAACAGTGAAGCCGTTCATGGCGCCTTGTTGAAAGAATGCCGAGAGCGGCATCCGGCGATCGAATGCGCCGGGGCGAATGGGTCCGGGCTGGGCCCACCATTCGATCAGTGGGGCGAGGAGAAAAATGGCGAAAAGAGCGAGAAGGACGGCGGTGGCGAGGAGGTAGACGCTTGAAGGCGCTGCCGCGCGGCGCATGGAATTGGGGATCGGCGGAGATTCATGCATGTTGGGCGATTGGGACATGCGGGGATGTTACTCTGGGCAAGTCGGCCGCGTTAGTCCCGCATTGGCAGCGATATTATGACCTCAGTCGCAGGGCAATCACTCCGGGATCTTGCCGGCTGTCGAGAATCGCCGCCACGTCGACAATTTGGCCTTCGACTAGATAGTAAATGTCGAAGGGAAAGCGTTTGGATGACTTGCGATGAAAGCCGTGGGAGTGGGAGTGAATTCCCGCCTGGGATTTTAAGGCTTCCAAGTCCTCAAAGATCTGTTCGTAGAAATGGTGTCCTAGTCCGCGGCGCTGCCGATCGTAGAAATCCATCGCCCTGAACAAATCGTCTCGGGCCTCATCTCTCAGTTCTACTCGCATTGAATCTCGCCAGGATTTCCGCTTTTGCTTCCGCCAACTCCAGACGTTTTCCTGGCGACGGATTTGCGAGCCGTTCCTTTAGCACTGCGGCATGCCAGGCGGGCGAAGGATAATCAGGAGCTCGGGCGGTAAAGTCGCGCCATAGGATTTCCATCGCTTCCAATTTCTCGTCGTGAGAAAATCCACTGATGATTGATTCGACGGACATGATCGGCTCCTCTGGGTCAATTCTAGTAACGCTGACAGGGAGGCTCAATACTCTTGCTGGCCGTGATTCACGATTGACTAGTGCATGTTCCTCTAGATTTCGACCGT
>JBKJSI010000082.1:0-19421 GCA_046595915.1 Pirellulaceae bacterium | reverse complement strand
CGAACTTTGGTTAGGGCTTCCCAGTCTTTCACCTTTTCTAAGCGTTCGCAAAGTGACTCTCGAAGTGCTTCGGTTTGTGAATCATCAAACCCTCTTGCAGACTTTTGTGCTTCATAGACCTTTGCCAAGAGCCGCTTTGCATCATCAAATCTCCCGATGTTGTCAAAACAACGGACGATCGCCCGCATCGTCCCTAGCGCATCGGGGTGATGTGCCGAATAACGTTTCTTCAGCGATTCGTAGGCGGGCTCGTAACTGGCGAGGGCCTCGGTTGACTGGCCCATCTTCTCGCGACACCGGCCAATGTCGAGCATCGACTCTGCCGTATCTTCGTGAGAGGCGCCAAGCGTGTCTTTACGCTTGGCCAGAACATCTTCGAAGACCTCTAATGCCTTTTTTGCATCTTTCCCCTCGAGTAAACAGATCGCCCAAAATCGCTGATGCTTCAGCGTCTCGGGCTTCTTGGGGCCGACCCGCTTGAGGTCGAGTTGGTAAGCCTTCTCATATTGAGTCGCCGCTTTTTCGTAATTGCGGTTATAGTACCATGCACTAGCGGCGTTGGCGATCATCTCACAGACCTTGGCGTGATTCTCTCCATATTGCTCTTTGCGAACCTCCGCAGCTCGCTCATAGGTTCTGGCTGCATCCGCGTAGTCATCTGCCTGAAACTGCGAATGCCCCAGTCGCTCAATTGCTTCGACCTGGCGGTCGTATTGCATCTGCCGAATGCCGCGATAAGCGCCATAGGCGAAGATTCCCATGAATCCCACGAACAACAGAACGATGCTGGCAATCCCAACCCACCAGCCCCAACCCCAGCGCTTTCGTGGCTTAACGTTGTTGGGTATGCCCGGGTAAGAGGGCGACATGGATTGGGCGGTTTGGGGCGTTACCGGGAAGCCCGAATTCGGCGGGGTCCACTGTGCTTGTGGCATCACCGGCGAGGCTCCCACTTGCTGGCCGCGATCCCATTGCAATAGCCAATCGACCTCCCAACGCAAGTGAGCGTTCGCTCCACAAGCTTGCGCAAGGTAAGCCGACTGTGCGTCGATGCCGCTGATTTGCCGTGCGGCTGTGAAAATCTGAACCGCTTGCGGGCTCCATTGCGGGGGTTGCTGCGACATGGAGGTGTTTTTCCTAGTAGCGAAACGTGCCATTAGGAACGAGGATACGACTGGCGCAACGTCGACGCAAGGAAGTAGATTGCCTTAATTCCGAGTTTATTTGCCATGAAATCGAATTGCTCTGCACTTTGGCCAAAGGCAGTTACGTTGAAGCCTCAAAAACAGGCGCCATCTGCGGCCAAGCGGGTTGGTTATGATTCCTCACTTCTTGGCCAACATTCGTTCTGGGGAGTGTTTTTGAATGCACCCGACTAAGGCAATCGCTCGTCGTCGCTTTTTGACCACCACTTCCCTCGCCGGCGCGGCGATTTGGGCATCCAGAGCCCAAGGCGCGATCAGAAAATTCGTCCCGCTTGCAGACCAGCCATTTCAGCTCGGCGTTGCTTCCGGTGACCCCAATTCAAACGGGTTCGTTATCTGGACTCGCCTCGCTCCGAAGCCACTCGAGGGAGGCGGCATGCCCGCTGACGCAGTCGAAGTTAGTTGGATGGTGGCCGAAGACGAGTCGATGACGAAAGTCGTTCAAGAAGGAACCGCGGTTGCCAATCCACAGTGGGCCCACAGCGTCCATGTCGAAGTCGACGGCCTCGCGCCGGATCGCTGGTATTGGTACCAATTCAAATGCGGCAACGACACCAGCCCTAAAGGCCGGACAAGAACCTTTCCAAAGCCGGAGACAACACCCGAATCCCTGAAATTTGCCTTTGCTTCCTGCCAACATTTCGAAGCTGGCCACTACACCGCCTATGAGCATATGCTCAAGGAGTCGCTCGATCTGGTAGTCCATCTTGGCGACTATATTTATGAAGGCCCGGGCCGCGATACTGGAGTTCGAAAGCATGTCGGCGGCAAATTGTTGACAGTCGATGATTACCGCAATCGCCATGCTCAGTATCGATCAGATACTCATCTTGCGGCAATGCACGCGGCCTGCCCCTGGATTGTCACTTGGGATGACCATGAGTTTGAAAATAACTATGCCAATGACATCTCGGAAAAGAACATTGCAAAGGAAGCGTTCTTGCTTCAGAGGGCCGCCGCTTACCAGGCCTATTATGAACACATGCCCTTGCGGCGATCATGTTTGCCTAATGGGCCAGTGATGCAGCTCTATCGCCAAGCCTCGTATGGCAATTTAGCTGAGTTCTTTGTGCTCGATACCCGCCAGTATCGCACCGACCAACCGTGCGGCGACGGCTTGAAAGTCCCTTGCGATGCAACCTTCGACCCGGCTGCGACGATGCTCGGAGACGCGCAAGAGAAATGGCTCACCACCGGTCTCAAAGCATCGAAATCCAAATGGAATGTCATGGCGCAGCAAGTCATGATGGCGCGGGTCGATCAAAAACGGGGCGTCGAAGCGGCATTCAGCATGGATCAATGGCCGGGATATGAGATTAACCGCCGCCGCATCTTGCGAACTCTCCACGACAATAAGATCAATAATCCCGTCGTGCTGACAGGCGATATCCACAGCAACTGGGCAAACGAGCTGCTCGTCGATTTCGATGACCTAGGCTCGAAGGCCGTTGCAACGGAGTTTGTTGGCACTTCGATTTCCTCCGGTGGCGATGGCGCAGCTAAAGTCAAAGATCTCGAGCAACTTCATTCCGAAAACCCATTCGTGAAATACCACAATCGCCAGCGTGGCTATGTGCGATGCCAGGTGACTCCGAAGGAATGGCGAACAGACTACCAGTTGGTTGAGTTCGTGTTGAAACCAAACGCTCCGCAATTCACAGGCGCTTCGTACATCGTCGAGGCCGGTGATCCTAAGCTGAAACAAGTCTAAGTGTCGCGCAACATGGCGTCGCACTTTGCGTCCAAATCGCCGAACCCAATCGCCAAAATGGCGGTCCGGCTAAATCACTCCGTGCGATACATTCTTCACGATCGCCCCAACCACTACTAGAGATCCTAGCTAGAAGCGAGATTTGGGACTGGGATCCTGTTCGCACGCTCCAGCGCGCTTTGGGCAATCTACATTTGCCCGTCGTCGCCGGCATTGCGCCTGCGCGGTGGTATCCGGGGTAAATCGATGGCCTTTCTCGCTTCAACGACGCAAACCAAGTTAAGCGTTCTCATGTGCGGCTTCGCCACCGCGCTCATTGCGTACGCCACTTGGTCGCACAACGTTCTCACAGAAACGGGTATTCATGGGCCACACTATGCGGCCATCGCATCGGGTAAGGATCTGCTCTCTGATGTCAGGCCAACCTCCGCACACATCATTGAAAGTCACCTCCTCACGTTGAATATGGTGCGAGCCGCTGAACGAGGCGTTGATGCCGAAGCCTGGGCGCCAATGCTGGATCGCTGTCAGCGACTAAGAAGCGATTTCGAAGCACGACGAAGTTTTTGGGCCAACGAAGAGCTCTCCGAAGAAGTCAGATTGGGCTTGCTTGGCAACGCAGCGAAATTCGCTGCCCGATACTTTGAAATCCGCGATAAAGAGTTCATTCCCGCGTGTCTAACAGGTAATGTTGAAGCAGCGCGAAGACTCGCATTTGGCGATTTACAACGAGCCTACGATCAACATCGCTCGTCGATCGACAAGGTCGTTGTATCCTCGCAGGCGCGAAACGCACAGATCGAATGGGAAGTGAGTCAACTCATCGCCGATCGCACGCAATGGTCGATCGTGATGCTCGTCTGCATTATTTCCGGCACCCTCTTATTTGGCTGGAGTACTCTAAGACAGTACAACATCGCCGCCGCCGCACAGGCCAAGGCCCACGAACAAGTCTTGGGACGCAACGCAGAACTGAAGGAAGCCCGAGAGCGATCTGAGCAAGCCAATGTCGCCAAGAGCCAGTTCCTCGCCAACATGAGCCACGAGATCCGCACGCCCCTTAATGGCGTGACTGGCATGCTCGACTTGATTTCAACCAGCAAGCTCGATGATCGGCAGCAGAGATTCGTTTCAACGGCTCAAAAATCGGCAGAGACCTTACTCTCGTTGATCAATGACATCCTCGATTTCGCCAAAATCGAGGCCGGGAAACTTGAGCTCGAACATGCTGCGTTTGATCTGCATTCAGTGATCGAAGACACAGTCGATGTCTTTGGCCATCGTGCAGCCGCCAAGAAGCTAGAGCTTTCCAGCTTCATCCGCCGCGATGTACCGCGAATGGTGCGAGGCGACGCAGAACGGCTAAGGCAAGTCCTCAATAACCTAGTTAGCAACGCACTCAAATTCACCGAAAAGGGCGAAATCTCGCTTCAAGCTGAGTTGTTGCAAGCACAAGAGGGAAAAGCGACCGTCCAAATGACGGTTCGCGATACGGGAATTGGCATTCCACAAGATCGATTGCCACGTCTCTTCAGCTGCTTTGTCCAGGCCGATGCTTCGACCACACGGCGCTTTGGCGGCACGGGCTTAGGGCTAGCAATCTCGAAACAAATCGTGGAAATGATGGGCGGTTCGATCGGCGTCACAACTCAAGATGGAGCTGGTTCGACTTTTCGAGTTACTATTCCGCTCGAAATCGCAGCGCAGCAATCGAGCAAGCGGTCCGATCGTCAATCCCTTGCCGGCCTCCCAGTACTTGTCGTCGACGACACCCGCACCAATCTCGATATCTTCAAAGAGTACTTAGGCGAATGGGGAATGCGCGTCACTTTGGCGGAGAGCGCCGAAGAAGCACTCAAGCTGATTCAGCAATTTGCACGCAATCGAGAAGAACTACCGCTCGTGCTCCTCGACCACCATATGCCCGGAGCAGACGGTAAACAGCTAGCGCTGGCGATTCGCCAAGAGCCTTGGTTCGCCGCAAGCAAACTGCTGATGCTCACGTCTGACGACACGATGATCAGCCGCGACAATTGGGCCGCCTATGGTCTCGCAGGCGTCGTCACCAAGCCCATTCGCGCCTCGCGCCTCTTCGATGTCATCGTCGATGTACTCAATGTTGGCAGTTCAATTGCTTCCACACCGACCAAGGCAGCAGCGCCAGAAGCTCTCGTTGCTCCGGTAAGGGAAAACGAACGCATCTTGATCTGCGAAGATAACGAAGTGAATCAACTCGTCACTTCAGAGATTCTCGACCAAGCAGGATACTTATTTGATATCGCGGAAAATGGCATGGAAGCGATTGCCGCGATCGCCAAGCAGCCCTATTCGCTGGTACTCATGGATTGCCAAATGCCGGTGATGGACGGCCTTGAAGCCACCAAGAAGATTCGCGAGATGGAAGCCGTCGGGCAGCTATCGCTTCGAAATGGAAAAGCACTGCCGATTGTGGCCCTGACAGCGAACGCCATGAAGGGCGATCGCGAAGTCTGCTCATCCGTTGGAATGGATGGATACGTCACTAAGCCAATCGACCGCAAGGAACTGCTCGACGTCGTCAAAAAGTACCTCAACCCACTATCGACCGGAATCGGCAAATCGAACGAGTGCGCACCTCAAATCGACGTGTCGAAGCCAGATTCCAGTTCGACGCCTCGCAGCTTCGAAATGGATGAACTCCTCGCCCGTTGCGGCGGCGACCAGGCGTTCACCAATCGCTTGCTCGGTAAATTCGCGTCGCGGCTCTCTCAAGAGCAGTCAAAACTCGCGGATACCGTGGCGAAGCGGTCTGTCGATGAAGCTGCAAAAGTCGCTCACACCCTCAAGGGCACCGCCGGCAACGTTTCGGCCACGGCCCTTCAAAAACTCGCTTGTGAGTTGGAGGAATCGATCAAGTCGGAGAGCTGGGATCACGTTACGCCGCAACTCGAACAACTCGATCTCGAAGTCATTCGCTGCCTCGCTGAAATTAATTCCCTCGTGCAGGGCGCCAAGCTCAGCTCGAGTCCGCAGTCCAACCATTCAGCGACCCCGAGTCCCTAATGTCCCTCAAAATCCTCATCGCCGATGACGACGAAGTCTCGCGCGACCTGCTCGAACATATGCTCGAGCAGGAAGGTTACGAGGTGCGCACCGCCGCAACAGGACTCGAAGCCTTTTCGATTTTACGGGACGAGTCGATTCAGCTCGTCATCACCGACTGGGAAATGCCCGAACTCTCGGGAATCGAGCTCTGCAAGCTCATTCGCCAGGCGGGGACCGATGGCGGGTACGTCTATGTGATCATGCTTTCCGGCCACAACGAGCGCAATCAAATTGTGCAGGGCTTGGCGGCCGGCGCGGACGACTTTCTCACCAAGCCGCTCTTTCGAGACGAGCTGCTCGTTCGAATCCGCGCTGGCGAACGTGTGCTCTCGCTCGAAACCCGAGACGTCGCAATTTTTGCCTTGGCTAAGCTCGCCGAATCCCGCGACAACGAAACCGGAATGCACCTCGAACGCGTGCAACAGTATTCGCGCGTCCTCACAGCCAAGCTGCTCGAATTCCCCGAAATGGCCGGCCAGATCGATGCCGACATGGTAAGGCTGATCTATCTCACCAGCCCGCTGCATGACATTGGCAAAGTAGGTATTCCGGACAGTATTCTTCTAAAACCAGCCAAGCTGACGTCTGCCGAAATCAAAATCATGCGCCGCCATGTCGAAATCGGCGCCGCGACCCTCGACGCATGCCTTAAGCGTTTCCCAGGCGCTCGCTTCTTAACCGTGGCCAGAGAAATTGCCGCTACCCACCACGAAAAATGGAACGGCGCGGGGTATCCGCTTGGCCTGAAGGAAAAGCAGATTCCGATCGCAGGCCGCATCGTTGCCTTAGCAGATGTCTATGACGCCCTACGCAGCAAGCGACACTACAAAGAAGCGATGTCGCACAACGAGGCTCTAGAAATTATCGTACGCGAATCAGGATGCCATTTCGATCCGCTAGTCGTTCGCGCATTTCTGGCGATCCAGCGTGACTTCTCTCGAATCGCCAGCGAATTCTCCGACGAGCAACACACCCAGATGATTCACCTCGTAACGCCAGGTCTCTGCGAAGGCGACGCCAGTCTAGCCGATATTACGTTTACACCCTGCTAAGAAAGCAATTCTCGGCTAGCGACTCTCCGTTGCCGGGACACTATTGCCAACTTGATCATCCGCCAATTTGAGGGCCGCTTTTTCAGCCTGCGCCCAATCGCCTTTGCGGGCCATTTCGACAATCGATTCAAACGTCTTCCGCTCACCTGCAGTGATTTTTCCTGCACTTTCAAAAGCCTTTAGATCTTGTTCCAAGCGAGAGAGACGCTCTTGATCGCGAGCATTACAAGCAACCACCAGTCGCTTGATGACTTGCATGCCCTCTTGGCTAGTGACAGGCGCGTAAGTCCGACAACCAAAACCACTGGCAATCAAAAACAGTAGAACAATGAACCCCAATCCTTCGAAACTTGCGCTCCATCGCCAAGTCACATGCCTAGTATTCACCGGCAACTTCTCCCGACTTCATACTCGAGAGCGCTGCGAACGTGAGAACATTGATCGTCGACGGGATAAATCGCACGCTCCCATCGCCTAGCAATACTTGCCCGCCATTCCACGGTCCATACATATTGCAAACGCGGCAGATGCGCGTTGAAGGCGGATAGATGATGTCAGCTTCGTCCGCTGTCGGACCGCTATGACAAAGCACAAGCGTTGGCCCTTCTTCACACTCTGCAAAAGGAAAATGATAAGGATCGATTGGGCAAGACACCGAACCCGGAATGACTCCCACCCACGTCTTGTCACTGACCGACGTGTGCTCACCCACAAAGATCGTGCTGCTCAGCCCATCGGTGACATCCGCCAGACGAACTTTGGAGTTTCGATAAAAGGGTCCCACTCCAGGCAGTTGTGAGTAGTTCGCCATTTCATAGCCCCAAGTCTCATCCTGCCCATTGTTGGCAAGGTAGTGAGATCGACCAAACACAGCCAAGGTCCCGCCGCCATCATCTTTAACGTCTATGGTCGGCTCTTGATTTGGCGCCCCAGGGCAAATGAAAACCGAGAGGTTCGTTTTGACAACGCCAGCATTAACCGGATCCCAGCATGGCACTTCGAGCTTGAGTTGATCGTAAACCGTGCTCTGCTCCAAATAAGGAAGCAAGTAGACAGGCCAAGCCCACCCCGGCGCAGAGTCAACCGTCGGAATAGGCTGATTGGGATACCCCGACTGATATCCCGGCGGCAGCTTGTTGAGCGAGTCATGGTGATTATGCATCGCGAGCCCAATCTGCTTGAGATTGTTCTGGCTCTGCATGCGTCGCGCCGCCATCCGAGCCGCTTGAACAGCGGGCAAGAGCAATGACACGAGCACACCAATGATCGCGATGACCACCAGCAATTCAACGAGCGTAAAGCCGCGCTTCGATTTCCGACCTGTGTGATTCATATTCGGTCTCCAGTTGCCCAATTCCAGATTACTCCATGACTTGGGAATAACTGCAATTTGATAGACAAATGCCCAAGAAGCTCTAAATGCATGTGAAACGTAAATGCAATTCACTGGCATTTACGATCAATATGCCGAATTGGTTCAAAGAAGTCAAACCAAAGAAAAAATAGCTGAAACCCACTGCCGAAGCTGAGGACTCAATCGTTCTAGTTAATACCTAAGTAGTTTACCTACAATGACTTACGCCGAATCACCAGCCCCAGAATTGCTGTTCGAGCGGGGCTCCGAGACATGGAGCTCTGATCCAAAATCGCTGTTTTCTGATTCTTCAGGTTTTGGTATTCCACCTACGTCCCGGCAATTCCCACTGGTTGAAGTGGCATGCGATGAAGCTACGCCTATTCCAAGAAGATCCCGTCGTCATCACCGGCGTGGGACTAATTACCGCACTTGGAAACACACGTGAATCCACGTGGAAGGGCCTTCGTGAAGGAAAACGTGCGATCAAGCGACTCAACGGCATGGAGTTCATTCCAGACGGGCTTCTGCTTGGCGCCATGGTGGACGGACACAATACGAATAGCACTCGCTTAAAAGTAATTCGCATGGCGGAAGCAGCCGCCGAGGAAGCACTGCAAGACGCGGGAATCGATCTCGAGAAGATAAATCGCGACCGCTTTGGATGCTCACTCTGCGGTCACATGGGCGACATCCAGCAATTCCGAGAAGACTTAGGGGTATCGCCGCCAAGACCAAAGGATCAGATTCCCTGGTGGGACCAATGGTTGCCCAGCTCTAGTTCAGCCTATGTGGCCGACCGATTTTCGCTCGGCGGCCCTCGCTCATGTTACTCCGTCGCCTGCGCCAGCTCGCTGGTGAGCTTCATTTGCGCCGTTCGACAAATTCAAGACAACCAGTGCGACATCTCGCTCGCAGGCGGCAGCGACGCAATTAACCCACTCTTCGCAGGCGCGTTCCACCAAATGGGCGTTCTTGCGAGCGCCGACCAAAACCCCGAAGAAGCATGCCGACCCTTTGATGTGAACCGCACAGGATTTGCCTTAGGTGAAGGCGCCTCACTCTTCGTCGTCGAACGCATGAGCCACGCCCTCTCGCGCGGCGCAAAGATTTATGCCGAAGTTCGCACTGGCAAAATGCTCTGCGAAGCAAGGCATGTCACCAGCCTCGAAACCGATGGCGAAGCGCTCAGCCAACTGCTCGATTGCACCCTCGACGCCGCCGGCTGGTTCCCCAGCGACGTGCAATACGTCAATGCACATGGCACCGGAACGAAGCAAAACGATCAAACCGAGATGAACGCCCTCTCTCGACTCATGGGCAGCAGCGCACCCGATTTGTGCGTGAGCTCGATCAAACCCATGATCGGCCACTGCATCAACGCCGCCGGCGGAGTCGAATTGGCCGCCACCGTCCTCGGTTTACGCGACGGATATGCTCCACCCACGATGAATTTGACGACCATCGACCCTGAATGCCGATTCAATCCGCTCGCCCAGCAGGGCCTGCGAACAAAATTCCAAAACGCACTCAAAGTCTCTGTCGCTTTTGGCGGCCACTTGGTCGCCGTAGCCCTTCGCCGCTGGAATGAAGCCGAGTCCGGCTTTGCCTATCCAGATGTCCATTTTACGGAATCTGCATCAAGCCGCCGAGTTGCTTAGTCTTCGCCGCGCTCGCGAAATGCGAAAAACAGGCTCCTCGATAGTCGTTTTCGATTCGAGGGCGCCGTATGATCTTCGCCACTGGAGCGGCATGAAGATCCATTTTCGCAAGGATTCTCGTCGTGATGCGTTTTTGCTTTCAATTCGGTTTTGTTAGCGCTGTTTGTCTCTTTTCAAACTTTGCCCCAGCCGGAGAATGGGGCCGCTTTCGCGGACCTAACGGCCTCGGTGTTTCCACGTCGGATAATGCTCCCGACACACTTGACCCCGAGAAAAACCAAGCGTGGAGCGTAGAGTGCCCCACCGGCATTTCCTCGCCGATCATCAGTGGCGATCGTATTTATCTTACCGGTGAAAAAGGAGATGACCGCCTCGTTTTTTGCGTCGGCGCGAAGGATGGTGCGACGATTTGGACCAAGTCCGTTCCCAAAGCAAGACAAGAAATCGCCACCAAACCCAATAGTGGTTCGACTCCCACAGCAGCACTCGACGAGAAAAACCTCTATGCCTTCTTCCCCGACTTCGGTTTAGTCGCCTATTCGCATAACGGCGATGAACAATGGAAAGTCCCGCTCGGTCCATTTCATAGCTTTCACGGAATTTCCTCGTCGCCCATTGTCGTGGGACAGCATGTGATCGTTCTGGCCGACCAATTGCAAGATTCTTACCTCGCAGCATTTGATCGCGACAACGGAAAAGAAGTCTGGAAAGTGGTGCGGCAAGATGGCGCTATCGGAGGGTATTCGACGCCAGCGGTTCGAAAGCTCGCCGATGGTCAATCAGAGCTTGTCGTCACCGGCCCCTTTGACGTCTGCGGCGTTGACCCGATCAGCGGAAAAATCCGCTGGAGCGTGGAAGGAGCCACGAATGCCCCGATCTCCGCGCCGGTATTTGTTTCCAACAACGAAGTCGTCGTCTGCGAGCCCTCTTTTGAATCGAACCCATTTCCGATCGAGTCACTCTTACCGCTGGATGCGAACAAAGACGGGAAGCTTCAACTCACCGAGTTAGAGAAAAATATTCGTCTCGTCCGGATTGGAAAACGGGTCGACCAAACATGGGGCAACAACGACGGCGAAGTGACCGCCGACGAGATCGACAAGGCTTTTTCAAGGTTCGTTGGCGGCGGCGGCCTGGTGGCAATTGATCTGACCGAGGCCGCTAAAATCAAATGGACTTATAAGAAATCGACGCCGCACGTCGCGTCAACGTTGTTGGTCAAAGACGTTCTTTACTTCATCCTCGATGGCGGCATCTTCAACTCAGTCAATCCCGCAACCGGCGAGATCCTAAAGAAAGGCCGAGTTGAGAAAGGCAACAAATACTATGCCTCCCCAGTTTCAGCCGCCGGAAAAATCTACTTGGTCGACATCGAGGGCAATGCCGCAGTGATCGAAGCCGCTGCGGAATGGAAAGTGCTCTCAACTACTTCGCTCGGCGAGCCCTGCTACGCAACGCCGGCGATTGTCGATGGCAAAGTCTATGTCCGTACAGCGACTCATCTCTCCTGCTTTTCGCCGTAGTCGCTCGATCAAGCTTTGGCGGATAGGTAGGCAAACAACACTGCGATCGACCCCAGCGTGTTGTAAATCAGCGAAATGCCTCCCAGCACGATGCCAATCCAGGCGTGAACTGTCCCCTTCACGGCCGGTTCACGGGCGACCTTCTTAATTCCCATAATTCCCAAAACGATCGCGGCAATGCTGAGAACAGGGATGCAAGGAAAAAGCGAAAAGATCCCAACATAGTACCCCACCAATGCAGGGACATTCTTATACGGAATGAGCCCACCCGTTGCGTCGCCGGTCCCATGGGTTTGAACGTACGGCGCCGCGCCCGATCCTTGGAATGTATAAGGATTGAGCGGCGCACCGCACTGCCAGCAGCTACTCATATGGTCAGCGACTTGAGCGCCACATTTTCCGCAGAACGCCATAGCAAAGAGACTCCTCAGGTTTCATTGGGCTTTAGTGCAGTAACGTCGATTGCGTCCCGCCACCCTGAAGAAGAATAACCGAAAACGATTACTGGTACAAACGTAATATTTTTCCTGCCTCTTCGCAAAGCACTTCGGCCCTGGCTGTGGTCGGCGCCTCGGCAATCGCACGAACAATCGGCTCGGTATTACTCCCCCGTACAAGTAGCCAAGCATCCAGCCATTGAAGGCGCAGCCCATCGAGCGTGTTTGATTCCGCCTCAGGATACTTTGCGGCAACAGCCGCCATCGCCTCGGACAGCCTAGCCGTGCTCATATCGACTTTGGTCTTCACGATCTCATACCGTGGAATCTGCGCCGCGAGCTGCGAAATACTCTTTCCAGTCGAAGCCATCGCCGCGAGAACAACCGACATCCCCACAAAACTATCGCGAACATATCCAACCTTTGGATCAATCGGGCCGCCATTTCCCTCTCCGCCAAAAACAGCGTTGTTCGCGATCATTAAATCGCAAACATTCGCTTCTCCAACGGCTGATCGCAAAACATGACTTCCATGTCGCTGCGCAACATCCTCACACATCCGACTCGTAGCACAATTGATTACCACAGTTCCTTTTCTCGATTGCAGAACATAGTTGAGACAAAGCGCAAGAGTATATTCTTCCCCTAAGTAGTTCCCCTTCTCATCAATAATCGCTAGCCGATCCGCATCCGGATCGACACAGAACCCAATCACCGCCTTTGCCCCGCGAACTTTTTCACCCACGGAAACCAAGTTCTCCTGCGTCGGCTCAGGAGGATGAATGAACTTCCCATTCGGCGCCTCCCCCAGCACGGTCACTTGGCAGCCCAGCGCTTCCAACAGCCTTTTCCCCAGCACCGCGCCCGCACCATGATTGGCATCAAGAACGACGGAAAATCGCTTAGACCGAATCAAATCCACCGGTACCTGCGCACAAACCGATTTGAAATGCGCATCGGTTGTCGCACCTAGGCTCGTAGCATTACCAACATGCTCCCAAGATGCCCAAGCCCCATCATCTCGCAGATACTTTTCCTTAATCACGTGCCCCTTAGCGGCAGCTAACACGCGTCCATCCGGCCCAAATAGCTTGATGCCGTTGTAGGGCGGCGGATTATGGCTCGCGGAAACCTGCATCCCGCCCGCCGCGCGATGTTCACGAACCAGCACACCCACGGTCGGAGTCGCCGCCACATCGGCTAGTAGCACTTCCCGCCCACAAGCTTGCAGTGCACTGGAAATCGCGCCGGTTAGCATTGCCCCGGTAGTCCGGCCATCTCGCGCCAGCACTACCGGCCCCGGCTCAATCGAAGCCGCAAACGCTTTGGCGTAACGAACGGCCACCTCCGGCGTCAACGAATCGCCAACAATGCCTCGAAGCCCAGAAACGCTAATAATCAATTCGTGCGACATGTTTTGATCGGAAAACGTGTTCGAAAATGGGGCATGCTGCCCTGAAGGAGACGGGAAAGACAATCGTAGCCTCGCGCGGTATCTTTGTGGCCGCCCCACCCTATCCCCTCCCACAAAATTGACGGGCTCGCCAATATGCCGGAGACAGCCATTCCAGCTGCGGAACTCATTTCTCAAGCACAAGTAGCCGTTTCCGCAGGCAAGCTAACCCCTGGGGCACTAAAAAACCTCTCCGCCTGGCTAACAGAAGCACGTTATGCCGACTTCGCGCCACAAGTCGCCGATCAGATTCGAGCCGGAAACTGGCAACAGCTCGACAATGTCTTTTGGACCGTCATCCCCTTCGGAACCGGCGGTCGTCGCGGGCGCATGTACCCCATTGGCTCCAACGCCATCAACGACCGAACCATCGGCGAAAGCGCCCAAGGCCTCGCCGACTACGTCAAAACAGCGATTCCTTCTGGCCCCTGGTCCTGCGCGATCGCCTATGACCCTCGGCACAATTCCCGCCGCTTCGCAGAGCTTTGCGCCGAAGTCATGGTCGCCGCCGGTTTTGAGGTCTTTTTCCTCGAAGAAATCCGCAGCACGCCGGAACTATCTTTCACCGTCCGCGAAAAGAAATGCACCTGCGGAATCATGGTAACCGCGAGCCACAATCCACCCAGCGACAACGCGGTGAAAGTCTATTGGTCCACCGGCGGCCAAGTCATGCCTCCCCACGACAAGGGAATCATCGATCGTGTCATGTCGACTCAGAAGATCGTTCGCGCCAAATTCCTCGACGCCTACGCAGCAGGAAAAATCCATTTCGTAAAGGATGAAATCGACCCACTCTATCAAGCAGCCGTTCTTTCACAAAAGTTCGCCGGACCCCGCCAGCTGAAACTGATTTACTCTCCGCTACACGGCGTCGGCGCCACAGGCGTCATCCCCGTCCTCAAGCAAGATGGCTTCACCGAAGTCGAACTCTACGGCCCCCACAGCGAGCCCAACGGAGACTTCCCCAACGTCCCGGGCCACGTTTCCAACCCCGAGAACGCAATCGTCTTCACCGACATCATCGCCCGCGCCAAGGAAACCGGAGCGGAGCTAATCCTCGCAACCGATCCCGATTCCGATC
Organism: Pirellulaceae bacterium; assembly: GCA_046595915.1. Lineage (GTDB taxonomy): Bacteria > Planctomycetota > Planctomycetia > Pirellulales > Pirellulaceae > JBKJSI01. The sequence goes on along the minus strand of JBKJSI010000082.1, from coordinate 4,860 downwards.
GCCTCGGCGTCGCGTCACCAAAAACCAAAGACGTCAAAGGCGATTGGCACGTCTTCAACGGCAATCAAATTGCCGCGTTACTTTGCGACTTCGTTCTCGAACGACGCAAGAAGGAAGGTAGGCTCGCCACCAACAGCTTGGTGATCACAACCCTCGTCACCTCAGGAATTCTAAAGCGCTTAGCAGATTCCTACGGCATCGGCATCATCAACAACCTGCCGGTCGGCTACAAATGGATCTGCAACGAGATGGATAAACAAGGCGCCGATCGGGTCGTCTTCTCGGCGGAAGAGTCGCACGGCTACCTCGTGGGAAGTTACGCCCGCGATAAAGATGGCGTCGTCGCCTGCATGCTCATGGCGGAACTCGCCGCGAGCCTCAAAGCCGAGGGCAAAACGCTTTACCAAAAACTCGAATCGCTCTATTGGCAGCACGGCTTCCACTACGAAAAGCTGATCAACATCGGTATGGAAGGCTCGGCCGGCATGGCCCGCATGAAGTCCCTCATGGAGCGTTTCCGAACTGATCCTCCGCAATCACTCGGCGGACTCAAAGTAACCGCGATCCGCGACTACGAAACCGGCGAGCAACGAACCACGAGCGGCGCAACAAGCAAGCTCGACGCCCCCAAAGCCGACCTAATCTTCTTTGACCTCGACCGCAAAAGCAACTACATCGCCGCGAGGCCCTCGGGCACCGAGCCGAAGGTCAAATTCTATGTCTTCGCCTTCCGCCCAGCGGAAGACCTCAATTCTCTGGAAGACGCCGAAAAAGACTTAGCGGCTCAAGTAAAAGCAATTAGCGCCGATTTGCAGAAGATCGTCGACGCAATCGCGTAAAACGTCCAATCGCCAGCGAAAATAGCGCCACGATCGCTCGAAAAGTCTCCCGCAGGGTCAACTTCGACTTACCCTGCGTACGATCGACGAAAACATATGGGACTTCTTTGAACGCCGCTCCATTATCAGCAAACCGAAGCAAAACCTCTTCAAAAATCGCGTACCCACTCGATTGCAAACCCTGTTTCACCACCGGCGCAAGAGCCTCCACTCGATAACATCGAAACCCACCCGAACAATCGAGAACCGGCACACCCAACAAAAATCTCGCGAAGAGATTGATCAGCCGACTAGCAATCCGTCTGTGCAGCGGCCAGCCCTCAACTCCCCCGCCCGGCACATAGCGCGAACCAATCGCGACATCACAGCCAGCCACGCACTCAATCAGCGCAGGAATATTCTCCGGCGGATGACTCAAGTCGGCATCAAGTCCAACCAGCAAGTCATAGCGATTTGATATCGCATACTCAAAACTCACCAAGATCGCCGTGCCCAGCCCCAATTTGCCACTTCGATGAATGCACGTCAGCCGTTGGTCATCCTTAGCTCGTTCATCACAATACACGCCCGTTCCATCTGGTGACGCATCATCGATCACCAGCAGATCTGCCCCCGGAACGACCCGAAAAACCTCATCGACCAGTTTCGGCAGCGACTCGCGCTCATTGTAGCTAGCTACCGCAACGAGCACGCGCGGTTCTTTGTTTGCCGCAAAACTCATGACTTACGCTTCGCCACCAGATCGCGATAGTAACCAATCGACTGCCGCAATCCTTCTTCAAGCCCCACCCGCGGTTCATACTTGAGCAGCGTTCGGGCCACCGTCACATCCGCCAAACTATCGCGAACATCCCCGACCCGAGCCGGCTGAAAATCAGGCGCAATCTTCGTCCCCAACAGCGATTGCAGACAATCGAGCAATTCCAGCAAACTCGTCGATCGACCATTTGCCAAGTTAATCACCAGTCCCGCCGCCGCCTTTGTCTCCGCCGCTAACAAATTCCCATCGACGACGTTCGTCACAAATGTAAAATCGCGCGATTGATGCCCATCGCCATAAATCACCGGGCGCTCGCCCGAAAGCAGCTGCGTCATAAAGAGCGGAATCACCGCCGAGTAAGGACTATTGGGATCTTGTCGCGGCCCAAAAACATTGAAATAGCGAAGGCAAACCGTCTCTAGTCCATAGGTGCGATAAAACGACTGGCAATACTGCTCGCAAGCCGTTTTCGCCGCCGCATAAGGTGAAATCGGCTGCGGCATATCGGTTTCACGCTTCGCCAGAGCCGGCAGATCTCCATAAGCGCTGCTCGAAGCCGCAAACACAACCCGTTTCACTCCCGCCTTCCGCGCCGCATCGAGCAATACAAGCGTGCCCGTCACACACGCCTCATGCGTCGCCATTGGATCAGCCACACTGCGCGGCACCGAAGCGAGCGCCGCCTGATGAAAGATCACATCCACGCCCGCGACCGCTTTCGCCACCGCCGCGGAGTCCGTCAGACTCGCAGTGACCTTCTCAATCTTCTGATCGAAACCTGCCAGATTCGCCCAATCGCCCGACACCAGATTGTCGAGCACGCGAACCTGATCGCCACGTCGCACCAGCGCTTCGGCAATATGCGAGCCAATAAATCCGGCAGCGCCGGTAACAAGATGGAGAGGCATTTTCGACCTTCATATCGAGTGAGATTCGCGCCGCCCCTCCATGTGCAACGCAAATCGAATATTTCTGTTTTCTAAAGTCTGCCGAGTGAGTCTTACTGTGTTGGTGTGTCCTGTGTGGCTGTGTTTTGAAAACGAACGGCTAGAAGAGTATTACTTACTAACTTCGTTACGCCCGCTTGTTTTCATAACACGGCATGGCGCCTCGAATCGAATGGTTTTCAAACTTCACGCGGCCCAAACTCCCACAATCGGAGTCTCATTGCGCCGAATCGCTTCCGCCCAAGCCGCCGCCTCATCGACCGGCGTCTCACCAATTTCCACCATCAGTATCACGCCATCGAACTCTCCCAGGAATGGGAGCATCTGCCACGGCGAACCCGCTTGGCATGCAACCAACGAGACCTGCCCTGCCCCTTCTCCAACCAAAGACGAAGCCATCTTCAGCCCATCGAGATGCTCCGCCGCCAAGACTTCCACCTTCCGCGAGTAACTAACTCGCAAAATCTCGGCCAATCGCCCAACCTTGCCAATCGCCCCTTCGCTCACGCCAATCGCGAGCACCGCAATCCGAGCACATTTCCGCTCCGACATTCGGGCGATGCCTTCCTCGATCGAGGCAAACCGAGCTACCGGCTTTAGCGCGGGAGTGGGAGCAGTAACCCGCTGCTGCTGCTCCGCAACCGGCCCAGGTCGACGCACAACCGTAGTCGACCGATTGAGATCAAACGGCGGCTGAATCACCAGCGTCGATTCGCGCGGAGGCGGCCCCATCACAAAGGCTTGCGCAGCAATCGCTCGCTTCACCGAATCATGGACCGGCGCCGAAATCCCCGTCGCAACAACACCCTGCGAATCACTCGCCTGCGGCGCCTTCACAGCTTCGAAAGGCCGAATAAACCGCAGCCCCGCATTCTCTTCAACCTGCCGAAGCTCACGTTCGGCGGTCTTAGGAGCCATTACAGGCGAAGGCTCATTCGCCGCAACGCTCAAGTCCGGCAACCGAGGCTCAGGAAATGGAAACGTTGCCCGACGAACAACACTTGGAACTACAGCCGCGGCCCGCCGCCGAGGACGCATAAAAGCATGCGTCTCCTGATCGAGCGATCGATCCCCCATATCCGGCAGCGAGGCGGAATCGAGCGAAGCCACAAATAGCGACGCACCAGCGGAATCCGCCTTCGCGGAGCGTCGAACCGTATTGGCTGCTGTTGTGTTCACCGTCGCCTCGCTCGTTGCCGCTCATACAAGCGGCGATGAAGGTCATTGATCGCCGCGCATCTTGGCGAAGAGCTGCCGAAACTCTTGTCGCTTCACAGGTCGAATCCGAGGCGGCTCATCATTCTCGACCAGAATCGCATCCCGGTCATCTTGCCGTGAATTCGCAGCCGCCGTCGTGCCATCAGTGCTAACCACATTCCAAGACTCTGACTGTGCTTCAAACTGTGGATGAGCAACGGCACTGATTTCCACAGCCGCCATGCCAGCAACACCCATCCCAATGACGCTGGTCGCCTGGTAATTCATCCAATCCACCGACAGTCCATCAAACTGCTCATAGCGATCTTCATCAAACGCTGGCTCTTGCACTGCAATGGTGGGGATCGCGATCGAAGACACAGCAAGAGATGGCGCCGCGATAGCCGCCTTCCCATGGGCCAAAGGCATCGCAGGCGCAGCGGTCTTGTTAATAACCACTTTCCGAGCCAGCCCATCCTGAACCACTTCTTCCGCCTCGAACTGCTCTTCAAACGGATTCGCAATCCGCTTGAGCACCGGTTTGCTGACCGGCGCGGGGGTCGGCTTCTGGCCGTGTGGCATCGCTAGTTTCGGCATCGCGGAATTCGTCCGCAGCGTAGGAGCAAATGCAGGCATGGAGGATTCTTCCACTTCCGCCCATCCGGTGGGCTCGGTTGAGGCAACGTCAGGAATCGACTCTGTACTATCAGAAATCGAATTGTCCGAAATCTCTTCGCTTTCCTCTCGGATGCGAAGTAACCCCGACTCAATCGTCCAAAGATTTTGTTCAACGCTCGAGGCCAATTTGGCGTCGCGCATCGGCGTTTCGAAAGCCGGCGCCAAATCCTCTAGCGGAGCAAATGGATTCTGTGGAGCCGGTTCATCCAGCGAACCAAACTCAATGATCGAACTGACTTCTTCCTTTGCCGCCGCAGCCGGGTGATCAGTAACTTGCCATGGCGTCGGCAATTGCTGCAAATCGGCCCAAGCTTCTTCAATCGCCGCCTTAGTCACGGGATGCAGCTTCGCCAAGTAAGACAAAAGCAGCGCGTGATCGCCAACCTGGTTGATCAATCGCGGAACTCCATCCGAAGCGCGATAAAGCGCATTCACCGCC
>JBKJSI010000595.1:0-2996 GCA_046595915.1 Pirellulaceae bacterium | reverse complement strand
CTTCGCGCAACCCACCAATCGGGAAGGTCACTCGGAAGTTTGTCCTTCATTCCGCGGGTTTCCCATTCGCGGATTTGCTGGATCGCGGCAAATTCCATAAGGAAGGCTGCGGGAAAGCTAGTCGGGCCAACTTTGACGCCGCGTTCGCGAAGTTGACTGATCAAATCATTCAGCGCAAATGCTGTCAGATCCGCTCGATGCTCAGCATCGCGGCGAGCCGCATTCACTAGTGGTAAAGGAATAGACGACAACTCAAATGCATCGCGACTCATTTCAAGGGCTCCATCCCAAAGGGTTACCTACATCATAGCAAACAAAAATGGACCTTTCATCCTTTTTCGAGAGCTTCAGAATGCTCGAAACCAAGGGTTCTGATACCTAGTTTCCTGTTCATTTAGTAATGACGCAAAAAGCACGGAAATTTAGTCCCGGGAGTTGGCCCAACCCGCACTTCCGCGCGCTCCCAGCGGGATATAGCCACGCCTCTTCGAGTCGGTCATCGCTTTTGGCAGGACTGCGGGTTAACCTATCGCCCCACTGTAACCAATTGAAAAAGTAGTGGACGACCATGACGGCAACCATGCAAATTCCCGAACTGGGCCAAATTGCTCGCGCCCGGCAGCGGCTCTATCTCGTCGAGCAGGCGATTCCGTTTCCAACTGCGACAGCACTTTAGTGCGGTTGTCGTGCGTCGATGCCCGCGCTGATGAATCGCTGACGATCGCCATAAACGCAGCGACTGTGGCATTTGGAAATCAATGAGAAGATGCATCACGCTCGTTCCGCGGGCCGTCGAAGGAGATTGCACCTTGGCCGATCAACCAGGAGGCCATCCAGGGAAGCGCCCACCGCGGAAAGTTGTCCGGCAATTCGATTCGGCAGATTCGGGGCGTCCCGAAGGGTTTGCGGCGCAGCGCCGCCGACGATGCGCTGGCACTGCGTCACCAAGGCCTCGAGCTGGTCATTCGAGCGAACATTGAAATCCCGAAACCGGTCGAAGAATTCGCGGTGATTTTCTTAATGGCCGAATCGCGGAAGATCTTCGGTTTACCATCCTCCGCGTCTATTAACCGCTCGCTAAGTTGGCGACAGGTAGTATTCTCCACACAGACAATGGCCGCATAGCAGCTGGGGGTACCGGCGCAGTGCCGAACCTCCTCGCCGCTCTCAAGCTTCCAAAGGCTGTACTTGCCGAGCCACTGGGCAGGCTTCCACCGAAGGGCCTCGCGTCGCTCCTGTGTGTCGAGTGCCCGTCGCAGCGGTGTCTTGGTGCCTCAAGTACCAGCGTCGCTGCTTGGCCCTATTTCGAGCGCCAGCGAGGCTATTATCGCGGACCTTATGCGCGTTGACCTTATCTGCGAGCAAGTCCTCCTCGCTCGGCTTAAATGAATGTCTCATGGTGAACAACCTTCAATCGGACGGTTCAAGTTCGTGTGGTAACGTCTGGACTCATTGCAGCGCTTAGCGCTTAGAGCCTTGAAATAAAGTAACTGAAACTAACCAAATGTGGACTGATTTCGTCTATAGATCAGACTTGACCGGCGCCAACATTGTGGCATAGTTGATTAGGGGGCCATGTCATGAAGTTTGTTGCCATTTACGTCCGTGTTTCAACCGATCGCCAGACGCACCGGAGCCAGCTTGCGGACCTCGAAAGGTTCGCCGCCAGCCAGACGGAGCCCGTCCGTTGGTACCGAGACAACGCCACGGGCAAGACGACTGATAGACCGGGCTGGAATGCCTTGTCTGAGGCCGTGGAAGCCCGTCAGGTGAGCCGTATCGTGTGCTGGCGACTGGATCGACTCGGGCGCCGCACGCGCGATCTAGCGGCCCTATTCGCAACCCTGAATGAGAGGGGCGTGGGCCTCGTTTCCATGAAGGAAGGACTCGACTTGGCGACGCCAGCGGGCAAGCTCATGGCCCACTTACTCGCGTCGGTTGCCGAGTTCGAACTTGAGGTCCGATCCGAGCGCCAACGTGCTGGCATCGCAGCCGCACGCAAGCAGGGCGTCACGTGGGGCGGACGTGAGGAAGGCAGCCGCAACACCAAGACCGAGTCCAAGACGGACGCGGTTGCTAAGTTAGCAGGGTCAGGGCTGAGCCAACGTGCCATCTCCAAGGCGACCGGACTATCGCGACAAACGGTGCGATCCTTGCTTTCAGCCTAACCAGACGTGGTGGGTCAAATTCGACCGCCGAGCCCACCCGGTATAACCGGTGCAATCGGCAGCCCTTGGGACCTAACTATCACAGTATCCTTGGCTTGATACGGTTTGTTGCGTTTCACGTCAGGCGACGCCATACCTGTTGCAGCTAACTTCCTAGATTCTGCGTCTTACTCAACGGCAGCAACTTCGCCGCCCGCTCGCGTCGCGAGCTTCGGCAAAATCTCCGCAGCGTCATACGTGATGAACCGCACCGACCCGTCGGCGAAGGCGAAGTTGGCTCCGCCGGGGTGGGGGGACCAGTAGTGGAGCGTGGAGCACATGTCTCGAATCTTGCCGGCGCTAAATCGATGCGGACCGGGGCCGCAGCTTTCGAGATAGCTCGCGCCGTCGTTGAATTCGGCTGCGCCGAGCAGGGAGTCGGGTGAGCCCTCGCCATTTTGGCCAAATCCGGCGTACCACCAGCCGTACCAGAAGTCGGTACTGGGCGGGCGCTCACCGAACAGAAGCGTGTTGCTGGTTCCATCGGTGACAAACCCAAAGGTCGTCGCGGAGTCGGCCGTCAGCACTCCATTCTTGGCCCGGTAATCACTTCCTATATTCCCGACGTAACTGGTCAGCGCGACGATGCGGTTTTGATGCGTCCACTGCGGCTCGCGCAGGCGGTCATCCGAAGGACAAGCAAAGAGCTGGACGACGGAGTGCTGCGTGGCGTGCGGATAAGGCCGAAACGCATTCGGCTGAGCCGCGAACTCGATTTGGCTTTCATCGGCGATGGCGTTTTGCTCCAAGTAAGGCAACGCATGGAGTAGCCAGAAGCCATGAATCTGC
>JBKJSI010000369.1:0-6982 GCA_046595915.1 Pirellulaceae bacterium | reverse complement strand
CAAAATCTATGAGGTTACCTTGGAGTCAAAGAATTAGGGCTCATTACTTAACTCTCGATTCCCATCATTCTGCTCGGTATAATAGTTCAACAGGAGTCCATTTGACTGGGAGGCCGCTATGCAAGCTGAAAACTTTGACCTAGCGCTGACCGCCTTTCGCCAGCGATCGCCATTTCGCCCATTTACCGTCGCCCTAGTGAACGGCGACCGTTTTGAAGTCGACCACCCTGCCGCGCTGGTCGTTCGGGATGGGGTCGCCGTGTACATAGCAGCAGGCGGAATACCGGTGTTATTCGACCATGAGGGTGTGAATCAGTTGATCGGTGATCTAATATCGGAGCCTCCCACGGTTAGGCCAGCCTCATAGCTAGATACGATCCTGTTACAAGGCAAAAACGCAGCCACTCGCTAGGATGCACGAATCCAGGCAACAGGAGGCGAAAGCGATGAGGGATTTCATTTCGCGGCGCAACGCTCTGCGCGCAGGCGCAGCCTTGATGGCGGGCTCCTATTTGTCATCGGATGCACTTTTTGCGGACGACGAGCCGGCCCGCGACTACGACGCCCATGTCACCGAGTTACGCAAGAAGTTCGCCGAAGACAAATACGCGATCCAAATCGAAAAGCCCTTCGTCGTGATCGGCGACATGCCAGTGCGATCGCTTCAGAAATGGTCAGAAGGAACCGTCCGCTGGGCGGTGAAAATGGTCAAGGCGGAGTATTTCGCCAAAGACCCCAAGCACATTCTCAACATCTGGCTCTTTAGCGATAAGGATTCGTACGAGTCACACAACGTCTCGCTCTTCGGCTCCAAGCCCACGACGCCGTACGGCTACTACTCCGATGTGCACAAAGCCCTCGTGATGAATATCAGCACCGGCGGCGGCACGCTGGTGCATGAAATCTGCCATCCGTTTATGAGCGTCAACTTTCCGCTTTGCCCCTCCTGGTTCAACGAAGGCTTGGCGTCGCTCTATGAACAATGCGAAGAACGCGACGGACGTATTCATGGACTAACCAATTGGCGCCTGCGAGGCCTCCAAGAAACGATCAAAGACAAACGTTGCCCAAGTTTCAAGACCTTGTGCGAAACGACAACCCGCGAATTCTACGACGACAACAAGGGAGTGCATTACGCCCAGTCCCGATACCTTTGCTATTACTTGCAACAAGAGAAAAAGCTCAAGGAATATTTCCAAGCCTTCCGCCGCGATGCCAAGAAGGATCCCAGCGGCTACGCAACGCTTCAGCGCACGCTCGGCGAGGAAAATATGGACGATTTCCAAAAGAAGTGGGAGACGTTCGTGCTGGCCTTACGCTTTTAAAGTGGCAGCCACATTGCCGCTGCCGAAGGCCCAATTCTAAATCGCCCACCATCCGTTCATTATTCTGGCGAAGTGTCCGTCATATTGGAAAAATGCTTGCCACCAACTCTCTTTCGTTGCCACCGTCACCGAGAGTGAAAAGCATTGCCACCATTGCCACCAACATTCAAACACGAAGACAATTCTCACCATCCCCGTCCCCGATTGAGAGCTTGCTCCTAGATTGCCGAATTCGCCCCGCTTGTCGGCGGATGCACACCGGTTAGGCTGACGAGTTTTGCAGCATGCGGTTGGGAACCCTCCGCCGCGAGTCACCTGCCGGAAACTCCGATGCCCAAGGCGATCGCCAAACGCCCGGAAAAGACGCCCCAAGCAGAGGCGATTCGTCTCCGCGGCGCGAAAACGCACAATCTCAAGAACGTCGACATCGATCTGCCCCTGGGAAAATTGATTGTTTTCACCGGCCCCAGCGGTTCTGGCAAAAGCAGCCTGGCGATCGACACGATCCACGCCGAAGGGCAACGGCAATATATCGAGAGCCTGGCCGCCAGCGCCCGGCAGTATTTTGACCAGTTAGAACGCCCGCCGATCGAGTCAATCGAAGGCCTGCCTCCAACCATCTGCATCGACCAACGCCCCGGTCCGCGAAACCCACGCAGCACCGTCGCAACGATCACCGAAATTCATGACTACCTCAGGCTCCTGTACGCCCGCCTCGGCCAGCGAATGTGCCCCGAATGTGGCACACCCATTCGCCCGCAGTCGTTGGAGCAGATTCAGGCGCAGTTGCTATTGCTCGCAGAAGGCAGCAAAGTCGTCCTCTTCGCGCCAATGGTCCGCGCCGCATTCGGCCATCATGAAGAAGTCTTCGCCACCATCCGCAAAGCCGGTTTCGTGCGGGCGCGAGTCGATGGAGAACTCTTTGACCTGGAAAGCCGCCCAACGCTCGACTCTAGCCTGCCGCACACGATCGAGGCCGTCGTCGATCGCCTCATCATCCGCGACGGCGTGGAAAACCGCCTCGCCGAATCGTTACGCCTCACCGCGAAACATGGCGAAGGCTTAATCGCCGTCTCGCATGCCGCACCGCCCACCAGCGGCAGCGGAAACGAATGGGTCAGCGACCTCTTCAGCACCCGCCACAACTGCCCCGGCTGCGGGCGCGGCTTTCCCGATCTCGAACCGCGCAGCTTCAGCTTCAACAGCCCCTACGGCGCCTGCCCCAAATGCGACGGCCTCGGCTGGCGCGACGAATTTGATATCGAGCTCGTCCTGCCCGACAGGTCACTTTCGCTCGGCGCCGGCGCGGTCCTCGCCTGGAAGGGCGATTCAGCGACACTCGACAAAAAGCGAAAAGCCGAACTCGCGCCGCTCTTAACTCGCATCAAAGTCGAGTGGAATACCGCACTCACCGACTATCCCGAAGGCGGCGTGGAAAAGCTCTTTCGCGGCGATGGCGTCGATTCGCTCTGCCTCCTCAACCTGCTCGAAAGAGATTTCGCCACCGCGATCGACGATGATCAGTTAGAAAAACTCGCACTCTTCCGCGGCCCTTCGGTCTGTTCGGAGTGCGATGGCGCCCGACTCTCAGCCGATTCACGCAGCGTGCGAGTCGGCAAGCTCGCGATTCACGAATTCTGCCGATTCACGGCGAGCGAAGCCGAACAGTTTCTCGCGAAAGTCAAAGTCGCGAAAGATGACGCCCCCATCTGGAAGCCGATCGTCCGAGAAATCTCGCGGCGGCTGCAATTCCTCCGCGAAGTTGGCGCCGACTACGTCTCCCTCGATCGCCCCGCCGACACGCTCTCCGGTGGCGAGCTCCAGCGAGTGCGATTGGCAACCGTCATCGGCTCAGGCCTCGTGGGCGTCTGCTACGTTTTGGATGAACCCTCCATCGGCCTGCACCCCCGCGACAACGCGCGACTCATCGCCGCGATCCGCCGCCTCCAAGAGGCCGGCAACACCGTGATCGTCGTCGAGCATGACGAAGCGATCATGCGCGCCGCCGACTGGCTCGTCGACGTCGGCCCCGGCGCAGGCGATCGCGGCGGCAATATTTTGGCGCAAGGCACGCCGCAGCAAGTCATGCAAGATCGGCTATCGGCGACCGGCCCATTCTTAAGCGGCAGCCAATCCATCGCCGCGCCAACACAGCGCCGCAAAGTCGTCAAAAGTCGCGCCATCACGCTCGAAGGCTGCACCTCCAACAATCTCCAATCAGTCGACTGCTGGTTCCCGCTCGGTGTGCTCACAGCGATCACCGGCGTCAGCGGCTCCGGAAAGAGCTCCCTTGTCGTGGAAACATTGACGCCCGCAATCCAGCGCCGGCTCGGCTCCGCCGCCCCACGACCCGGCGCGCACAAGAGCCTGCGCGGCGTCTCCCAAATTTCGCGAATCGTCCCCATCGACCAACACGCTCTAGGCCGAAATCCGCGCGGCAACCCTGCAACCTACACCGGCGCACTCGACGAAATCCGCAAAGTCTTCGCCGCCACCCGCGACGCCAAGCAACTCGGTTTCCCCGCGAGCCGCTTCAGCTTCAACAACAAAGAAGGCCGCTGCGAAGCCTGCCAGGGTCAGGGGCAAAAAAAGATCGAAATGAACCTGCTGCCCGATCTCTACGTCACCTGCGAATCATGCAGCGGCGCTCGCTATAACCGCCAAACGCTCGAAGTCAAATTCCGTGGCAAATCGATCGTCGATGTGCTGGAGCTATCCGCCGAAGAAGCCGCGAAGTTTTTTGAGAACATCCACCAGATCCACACGGTCTTCGCAAGCGTGACCGAAATTGGCCTCGGCTATGTCCGGATCGGCCAACCCCTTTCGACGCTCTCCGGCGGCGAAGCCCAGCGGCTCAAGCTAGCCACTGAACTCGCCAAACACAACACGACCGACGCGCTTTACGTACTCGATGAACCGACGACTGGCCTGCATTTCGAAGACGTCCGCCGCTTACTTGCCGTGCTACATCGATTGGTCGATCGCGGAAACACGGTCATCGTCATCGAGCACCATTTAGACGTCATCAAATCGGCCGACTGGGTGATCGACCTCGGCCCCGAGGGTGGCGCCGGGGGCGGGCGGATTCTCGCCGCGGGCACGCCGGAAGAAGTAGCCGCGACCAAAGGCAACGAAACGGGCCGATTTCTTCTGGAAGCGCTGGGTTCTTAAGCAGGCGTTCCTAAGACGAGGGGTTCGATTAAACTTGGGTGCATGTTGCGAAATCTGCTGAAAAAACATTGGGGCTACGATTCCTTCCGCCCGCTCCAGGAAGAGGCGATTCGCTGCGTCCTCGACCGGCAAGATTCGCTCGTCGTCATGCCCACGGGCGGCGGTAAGTCACTCTGCTATCAGATTCCCGCTCTTTGTCTCGATGGCGTCGCGATTGTTGTGTCGCCCCTCATCTCGCTGATGAAGGACCAGGTCGACGCACTCCGCCAAATCGGCATCCCTGCCGCGGCGCTGAATAGCTCAACCAGTCCCGATGAACAGCGAACCGCCGCCCGCGAAGTGATGGCGGGGCGTCTCAAGATTCTTTACATGGCGCCGGAGCGGCTGTTGTCTGCGGGCACGCTCGAATGGCTCTCGAATCAGACGATCTCCATGATCGCGATCGACGAAGCCCACTGCATTAGCAGCTGGGGACACGACTTTCGTCCTGAGTACCGCGCCCTAAGCCAAGTGCGCAAACGTTTCCCCGGCGCATCGCTCCACGGTTTCACCGCCACCGCCACCGAACAAGTGCGCAACGACATCGCCGCGCAGCTAAAGCTCGTCGATCCCAAAATTCTCGTCGGTAACTTTCATCGCAAGAACCTCATCTATCACGTCGAACGGCGAACTGCCGGTCATGGCCAAATCGCCAGCGTGATGGACCGCTATCGCGATTCGGCCGGAATCATTTATGCGATCACCCGCGACAAAGTCGAGGGCCTTAGCCAACTCCTCAACGCGCATGGCTACCGTACACGCCCCTATCACGCGGGCCTCCCCGAAGCGACTCGCACCAAAAACCAAGAAGCATTGATCAACGACGAGATCGAAGCGATCGTGGCGACAGTCGCCTTCGGCATGGGCATCGACAAGTCCAACGTCCGCTATGTGATTCATGCGGAAATGCCCAAGTCGCTGGAGGGCTATCAACAAGAAAGCGGCCGCGCGGGCCGCGATGGCCTCGACTCGGAGTGTTGGCTCTTCTACTCCGGCCAAGATTTCATGACCTGGCAGCGGATCGTCGACAAATCGGGCGAAGAATCAAAGGCCAACGCCGCTCGTTCGCTGAAAGAAGTGACCGATTACTGCACCTCCGTCATCTGTCGGCACCGCCAATTGGTCGAGCACTTCGGCCAAAAACTGACCGTCGATTGCCAAGCCTGCGATGTCTGCCTCGGAAAGTTAGCCGTCGTGCCGGACGCATTGGTCAATTCACAAAAGATTCTCTCGTGCGTGGTCCGCTGCAAAGAGAGTTTCGGCGCCGACCACATTTCAAAAGTGCTCCAAGGCAGCAACGACGCGAAGGTCACGAAATATGGCCATGAAAAGCTGAGCACCTGGGGATTACTCAAGGAATTTCCGAAGCCGCAAATACGCAACTGGATCGATCAACTCACCGGACAAGGATTTTTAGAAGCCGTCGGAGAGTTTCGCACACTTACTGTCACTCCGTCCGGTCGAGTCGTGCTAAAGGGCGAGCAAACTCCAATCCTCTCGCGCGCCGTCGAAGCCGCACCAGCGCGTCCCACACGCGGCGATGATGATTGGGAAGGCGTCGATCGAGGCCTCTTTGAGGCGCTGCGCGGCCTGCGACGCGGACTTGCTGCCGAAGCCGCGATGCCGGCATACATTGTCTTTAGCGATGCAACGCTTCGCGACCTAGCCCGGCGGCGACCGACTTCGCTGGATGATTTACTGAAGGTCAACGGCGTGGGGCAGCGCAAAAGCGAAGCATATGGAAATGCTGTTATCGACCTGATCGTTCGCTACTGCGAAGAACACAACGTCGGCCCCAGCGAATTCGAACAAACTCGATCGCGTAAACCCAGCGCCTCAGAAGTAGCAGCCCCCAGCAAATCCGCCCTCGGCGCTTTCGACTTTTTTGACAAAGGTCTCAGCGTCACCGAGGTCGCCCTCAAAATGGAACGCGCCCCCTCAACCGTGCATGGCTATTTCGCCGAGTACATCCAGGCAAAGAAAATTACCGACGCCTCCCGCTGGGTCTTGCCCTCCGAGATCGCCGCCATCGAAGCGGCCGCTAAAGCCAGCGAAGATGGTCGCCTCAAGCCGATTCATGAGGCACTCGGCGGCGAGTTTAGTTATGAAACCATTCGTTTGGTTTTGGCTTGTATGCGAAATCGAGACGAAGTATAGATGAATCGAGGTCGTAAGTATGGTTCGCCCGCCGAATTGAATCGTCAAATACCTCTGCAAACGCTCCTGCAATTCCAGCTACAATAGCGAGATCATCGGATGAGGGGCAAATGCTCAAATTCTGCGTGCGACACCTTTGGATTGTGCTAACAGCCGCATCACTATGCGCACACGGCAGTCATGCCGATGAACCCACACAAGCCGATCTCGAGCATTTCGAAAAAAAGATCCGCCCGCTCCTCGTAAAATATTGCCACGAATGCCATGGCCTCACGGGCAATGTCGAAGCC
>JBKJSI010000328.1:0-21835 GCA_046595915.1 Pirellulaceae bacterium | reverse complement strand
GGGTTGCTGCTTGTCACCGGGTTGCTTTTGCTCTTCGGGCTTGTTCTTTTCGCCAGGCTTGGGTTCGCTCTTTTTGTCCTCCCCCCCCTGCCCTGCTTCGTTGGGCTTTTTCTCGGTGGATTTGTCTTTGGCCGGATTCTCCTTCGGCTCTTCCTTTTTGGCTTCCTGTTCTTTTTGGTGTTTCAAGATGCGATCGAATGCATCGCCGTCGTGCGTCGCCTTGGACTGCGCAGGGGCGTCTTCCTTCTTATCGTTTTGTTTATTGTCGCCCGGCTTGTTTTCACTTCCTGGCTTATTCTGTTCTGGGTTGTTCTCTTGGCTTTTTTCTGACGAAGGATCAGAGCCGGGGTTTTGTTGCTTCTCGCCGGGCTTTGACTGGGTTTGGTCACTGCCTTCTTCTGTTTTTTGCTCGTTGTTTTTGTCCGTGTTTTTCTCTGGGTTTTTTTCCGAGCCCTTCTCCTGGTTCTTGTCACTGCTCTGCTGGCCGGTCGCCTCTTTGTTTTCGCCGCCATCTTCTTTCTTGCCCTCTTCGCGCGCAGGATCCTCCTTCTGCTCGCCGGGCTTCTTTTGTTCTTCTTTCTCGTTTGGCTGCTGTTGGCTTTTGTCGTTTGGCTTTGTTTGCTTCTCTTTGTTTTTGTCGGTGTTCTTATCTGTGTTCTTTTCCTGGTTCTTATCCGTATTCTTCTCTTCGGGGTTCTGTTCGCCTGGCTTTTTCTCTTCCTTGTCGCGCGAGGGGTTTTCTTTTTGCTCGCCCGGTTTCTTTTCTGTCTTGTCGCGAGGCTGCTCGTTGGATTTGCCTTCGTTCTTCTTCGGTGTGGTTGGTTTTTGTTCGTTTTCCTTGGCCTTGCCTGGGTCATTTTCGTTCGGCGGGAATGCTTGCGGCGGCTCGGCGATTTGGATGGTGATCTTTGCGCTCTCGCGACGATTGGGCGCGGGGTTTTGACCGATTGCTTTGCCATCCTCAACGACGACCCAGAGCGAAACGGCATCGCCTACTTTCAGTTGATACTTGTCCGATTCGAAATCGAATGATTTGCTGACCTGCGGCGTGGCGGCGGTGTCGTCTTCGAATAGTGAACCATTTTCGACGAGCGCGCGAGTGGGGAGTGTTGCGTTCCAGAGGACTTTTCGCACGCCGAAATCGGGGTCGACGGCGCGAAACTCGACGGTCAGCTTTTCACCGAGTGGTAACTGGACTGTCGGTTGTGTCGGCCGCAGGATCTGAATCTCAGGCAGCAGATCTTTTTGCGTATCGATTCGATAAGTTACCGGCGTCGGGTTCGATTCGTTCTTGGTATTCAAAAATCGCGGTTGAAAACTACGGAAGCGCGGCTCGCCATCGCCAGGAAAGAGTTCAAGCGTGAAGGCGCGCTTCGCCGATTGCTCGCCGATGTCCATCGGCAACGTGGAAGGAACTGCTTTGTCACTCGCGGAGTCTTGGTTCATCGCCAAACTCGCCGATTGGATTGGCATGTTCGTTTTGGCGTGGACCGTGACCGTCGAGCCCTCAATTGCCGAAACATCGCCGCCGCCTACGATCGTGCGCGGAGCGAGGCGGGTGTATTTTGGATATTCGATTTCGATCTTTTCAATTTCCATCAGCGGCGCGGGGACAACATGGAGCGCAAATTCCGTTGACTTTGCGTCCCCTGATTTGAGGTAATAGGTGACGTCATCTCGAATGCCGGTTAGCCCAACGCCGCCGCTCGTGGGTGGTGGATATTCGGCTTGATAGTCCCCGGTGTCGCTCGAGAAGCTGAGCGGGATTTCTAAATCGAGGACTTGTTTGTCGGCCGAGTTGAATACGGCGACGACGCCTTCGCCTTTGCGAAGTCCGGTGACCTTGGCCTTGAGCTTCACTTGCTGACCGAGATAGACATCGGCTGTGCCGGGCTCAATCGAATCGAAGTTGACGCGCGAGGGGCGCTGGATCGACGAAAAGGGCGCGATGACGCGGGCGATCGATTTGAAGGGATCTTTGGGGGAGAAGATTTTGTAAGCGCCGAATGCGGCGATGAGAACGCCGAGCATGAGGCCCGCGCGGATCAGTGGGCCGCGGCGGATGATATCGATATGTTCGGTTTGTTGTAGTTTGGTTGCTGCTTGGCGACCTAGCGCGTCGAGGATGCCGGGGCGGATTGCGGAGGCGTCGCCAGCGGCGCGGAACCAGACGAAATTGAGCAGCGAGTTCTTGAGCATCGGCGTCGATTTTTCGATCGCCTGTGCGGCGAAGGCGGGATTGATTTTGCGCGCGATGGGCGGCATCAGGTGGACGATGATGCCGTAGGTGAGACCGGCCAGACCGACTAAGAACCCCCCTGCCCTGCCCCACGCCGTCAGATCAAAAAGCCAGTGATCGACGCAGACCAAAATCAAAAGCAATAGCAGCGAGCCGGCGAGGATGCGAACTAAGGCGAGGCCAGCGTCGTGTGAACGGAGTTGTGTCCCGGTCTGCTCGATTGTGGTTTCGATGTAGTCGACTTCGGGACTCATCGCTCGGGGCGCGGGTACGGCGGGCCGCGTTGGTAGCGTGGAAGTGCTCATAATCGAAAAGAAGCTCCATTGCGGGCGGACCCCTCGATTATAGACAATCGGTCAGCCCTACGCGCGTTTTACGCTTTCAGGTACGCATGGGGCGCCGGTCGTAGCGATAAGATGGCTGGCCACGGTTATTTCCGCCGATTTTGAGACCTACGCGTGATCAACCAAGCCCCCCCTGCCCTGCTCCGTCTGCACGAGTCCGACAACGTCGCCGTCGCCGTGCGCGTCATTCCGCCCCATAAGGCTGTCGCCGTCGGCGGCCAAAATCTTACTACGGCGGAAGAAATTCCGGCTGGGCACAAGCTGGCCACGCGGGCGATTGCTCGGGGGGAGATTGTTACCAAGTATGGCAACCCGATTGGGCTGGCGAGTCAGCCGATCGCTCAGGGGGCTTGGGTTCACTGCCACAATGTGACGCTCGAGGGGTTTCATCGGACGATGGCGGAGATTGGCGCCCTCCCCCCTGCCCCGCCGAAGATCGAGCGGACGTTCATGGGGTACAAGCGGCCCGATCGTCGGGCGGGGACGCGAAATTACATCGCGGTCATCTCGAGCGTCAATTGCTCGGCGGCGGTTTGCAAAGCGGTGGCGGCGCATTTCACGGGCGATGCATTGAAAGGCTTCGCGAATGTCGATGGCGTTTTGCCTTTCACGCATGGTGAAGGATGCGGACTGCAGTTTGGCGGCTTGCGGCATGAGACGCTGAATCGAACGCTGGCGGGGATTGCAAAGCATCCGAATATTGGCGCCTACTTGATCATTGGGCTCGGGTGCGAGAACGCGCCGATTGGGTACCTGATGGACTCGCAGCATCTCTACACGCTGGAGCCGGACACCAACAAGGCACAGCGGCCGATTGTGCTTTCGATGCAGGATGTGGGCGGTACGCGGAAGACGATTGAGGCGGGGATCGCTGCGGTGAAGACGCTGTTGCCGCGGGCGAATGCTTTTCAGCGCGAGCCGGTCTCCGCGAGCAACTTGAGCGTGGCTCTCAAGTGCGGCGGGTCGGATGGGAACTCGGGGATTACGGCGAATCCGGCGCTCGGAATTGCGACGGACCACCTTGTGGCAGCGGGCGGGACGGCGATCCTTTCGGAGACGACCGAGATTTGGGGCGCGGAGCAGCTTTTGACGAGACGTGCGCGGACGCCGGAGGTGGCGAAGAAATTGATGGATCGACTAGCGTGGTGGGAATGGTATGCGGGCGTGTTCGGGGCGTCGATCGATGGCAACCCGAGCGCGGGCAACAAGGCGGGTGGGCTCACGAATATTGTCGAGAAATCACTCGGCGCGGTGGCGAAGGCGGGCGGGACGGTTTTTGAGGAGCTGTATCTATACGCGGAGCAGGCGACGAAGCCGGGGCTGGTGGTGATGGATACGCCGGGGTTTGATCCGGTTTGCGTGACGGGGATGGTCGCGGGGGGCGCGAATGTGGTTGTCTTTACGACGGGGCGCGGAAGTTGTTTTGGGTGCAAGCCGAGTCCGTCGATCAAGGTCGCGACGAATACGCCGATGTATGAGCGGATGATCGAGGATATGGATATCAATGCGGGCGAGATTTTGAATGGGCAGAGTGTGGCGGAGCTGGGCGGGGTGATTTTTGAGGAGATTTTGGCGGTGGCTTCGGGGAAGAAGACGAAGAGCGAGGAGCAAGGGCTGGGGCTGGAGGAGTTTGTGCCTTGGCAGTGTGGGCCGGTTTTGTAGAGGTGCGGAAAAGGGCTTGATTTGGATCATGGGCTCCTGCGCGCTCACGTGAAGACGCACCAGCTAGCGCACGAGCCGGAGCACGAATCGGGGATGAAAAGTTGGTGGCGGCGGTGGCGGCGGTGGCGGGCTCTCGTGGATCGTGGCGACGGTGGCGGTTGGTGGCGGAATTTGTAACTTGTTTGTGAATGGGTATTGAAAACACTCGGGAGAAACCGCAGGTCGGGCGAAAAAACTTTGCCGCGACAGATTCTCACCGAAACGGCGGGCATGCGACATTTCGCCGCAGCTGGCTCCGCAATGTGCTGTTAATAGATCTGGCACATGGTTCGCCCTTAGTCGTATTCATGATTTGCAATATGGACTTCATCATGGACACGCAAAAAAGAAATCCAGGCCCCATGTCATCCACCGGAATCAGGGGGCTCGATGACGTTCTGCGAGGCGGGTTCACGCCGAAACGGCTCTACCTCTTAGAGGGGGTGCCTGGCTCGGGGAAAACGACCGTTGCGCTGCAGTTCCTGCAAGAAGGGGCGAGGCTGGGCGAACCGGTCCTCTATATCACGCTCTCCGAAACGTTGGAGGAATTGCGCGGCGTCGCTGAATCGCATGGCTGGTCACTCGATGGCGTGACGGTGCGCGAGCTGATGCCGAATGAATCCACACTGGAGCCCGATGATCAGTACACGATGTTTCATCCGTCGGAAGTTGAACTGGGTGAAACAACCAAAACGATCTTGTCGGATGTGGAGAAACTGAAACCGACGCGACTGGTGTTCGATTCGCTATCCGAACTTCGACTGCTGGCCGGTAATCCACTGCGTTACCGACGCCAGATTTTGGCGATGAAGCAGTTTTTCGCCGGGCGAAACTGCACGGTGCTTTTGCTCGACGACCTTACGAGCGCCAGTAACGATCTCCAAGTTCAGAGCATCGCGCACGGCGTGATCAAACTGGAGCAGCTCTTTCCTGAATATGGGGCTGAGCGCCGCCGCATGATTGTGGTGAAGTATCGCGGCGTTTCGTTTCGCGGCGGTTATCACGACTACACCATTCGCCGAGGGGGCGTCGAAGTTTTCCCGAGACTGGTCGCCAATGAACATCGGCAATTGCCCAGCTTCGAAAAGATCTCCAGTGGCGTTGCCCAAATCGATCAACTCCTGGGGGGCGGCATCGAACGGGGTACTAGCACGTTGATTGTCGGAGCGGCAGGCACCGGCAAATCAACGCTTGCAGCTCAGTTCGTCCACGCGGCGACGAAGAAATCGCAGAAGTGCGCCATCTTCATCTTCGATGAAAGCAAGTTCACGTTGATTACCCGCGCGAAGGGGCTCGGGATCGACCTTCAGCCTGCGATCGACGATGGCCGCATTATCATCCAACAAGTCGATCCCGCGGAATTGTCGCCGGGTGAGTTTGCCAACACGATTCGGCAAGTGGTGGAGGAGCAACAGGTTTCCATCGTCGTGATCGACAGCCTCAATGGCTATCTCAACGCGATGCCAGAAGAACGCTATCTGGTCATTCAGCTCCACGAAATGCTGAGTTACTTGGGGCAGGCGGGCGTCGCGACGATTCTCATCGGCGCCCATCAAGGCATCATTGGTTCGGCGATGATCACGCCGATCGATGCAAGTTATTTGGCGGACGCGGTCATACTGATGCGCTATTTCGAAATGCGGGGCGAAGTACGACAGGCGATTTCGGTCATCAAGAAGCGCGGGAGCGCTCATGAGCGGAGTATTCGCGAGTTTCGCATGGAAAATGGGGGTCTATATGTAAGTGAGCCTTTGCGAGAGCTGCGGGGAATCTTGACGGGCGTCCCGCTATTTGATCATGCCAACGGCGAATCGCCGACCGTGAGAGCATCATGACCGCACTCGAGCAAGTCGCCACTGTTCGGGAGGCCTCTGAGCTGCGCGTGTTGCTGCTGTTGCCGACGGTTAAGGATGCGTCGTTGACTGCCACCATGCTTGGCAAGGCCGGCGTGGTATGCCATCGCTGTAGTGATTTGGCCGAACTATGCCGCGAACTTGCGCGGGGCGCGGGGGCGGCGATTATTGCGGAGGAATCGGCCGGGCTGGAGAATGCCGAGTGCCTTAAACGCTGGCTCGATGCGCAGCCAGCGTGGTCTGATTTGCCGGTGATCATTCTCGCCCGTCATGGGGCCGATTCGACGGCGGCCTACGATTCCGTTTATTGGTTTGGAAATGTCACACTCCTCGAGCGACCGACGCGGGTATCGCTTCTCGTGAGCGCGATGCGTTCGGCGCTGCGTGGTCGTGAGCGACAGTACCAGATTCGCGATCATTTGAGGCAGAAGGAAGTAAACGAAGAAGCGTTGCGAGAGGCTGATCGCCGCAAGGATGAATTCTTGGCGATTCTCGCGCACGAACTGCGAAATCCGCTCGCGCCGATTCGCAACTCGATCCATATCCTCAGTCTGCGCAATCAGCACGATCCCGCTGCGATGCAGATTTGCGACGTCATTGAGCGCCAAGTCAACCACATGGTTCGACTCGTCGATGACTTACTCGATGTCTCGCGCGTGACGCGCAATAAGATCGAATTGAAGAAGGAACCGCTTGAAGTCGCTTCCTTCGTTCGCAGCGCCGTCGAAGCGAGCCGCCCTTTGATCGATGCCGCCAAGCATCAGCTTGCCCTCTCCTTGCCGATCGAGCCGCTGACGATCGAAGGTGATTTTGTTCGCCTGACGCAGGTCGTCGCCAATCTCCTTAATAACGCCGCGAAATATACTGATCCGGGCGGCCAAATCTGGCTCTCCGTGAAACAAGATCAGGGCGAAGTTGTGATCTCGGTGCGCGATTCGGGTTCGGGAATTGCGCCCGAGCATTTGCCGCATGTATTTGAACTCTTCATGCAGGTTGACCATCGCGCTGCCCGAACGCAGGGCGGGCTAGGCATCGGTCTCACGCTCGTGAAGAGTCTCATCGAACTCCATGGCGGGAAACTCAACGCGACGAGTTTAGGATTAGGTCAAGGGAGCGAGTTTCAGGTTCGGCTTCCGCTGTTGCATCCGAGCCGAATCGACCGCCGCGATATCGCCCAGGCTCTCCCGCAGGCGCCGCTGACCGCCAAACGCATTTTGGTGGTGGATGACAATAAGGACGCGGCCAGCAGCCTTGGCTTGCTACTGAAGGTGATGGGCGCGACAGTGAAGGTGGTGAACAACGGGCCCGATGCGCTTGAGGCGATCGCCAAAGCTCCGCCTTCGATTGTGCTGCTCGACATTGGGATGCCGGGGATGGATGGCTATGAGGTAGCGCGGCGGATTCGCGAACAGAACCTGGGCCGCGATATTACGCTGATTGCGCTAACGGGTTGGGGGCAGGAGAGCGATCGTCAGCGGACCCACGAGGCGGGGTTCGATTATCATTTGACCAAGCCGGCGGAGATTGATGCGTTGCAGACGCTTTTGATTTCTTTGGATTAGGAGCTGAAGGATACTTGGCGCCTTCACGTCGGCTGTGGTGGGAACCGCAGCGGTGGACGCGAATTCACGCGAATAAATCTGTTGAGTTGAAGCGGTTTTGGGCTGCTGCTTCGGGGGTGAATTGCCGGGGAAGTCGTTTGATTTGGGGGAGTCTTTTGGCGGCAATTCTCCCCCGCCACCCGGGCCGTTCCTTTGGGCGCCAATTCGTTTTTCGGTTAGTTGTTCGCGGCGGTGGGTTAGGGTGGCTTGGATTCGGAAGCTTGCTAGGACAATGTTGACGGCTTGGAAGGTTTCTCGGTAAAGGTCATCTAGGCGGAGGATGGAGAGGTTGCCTTGGGCGACGAGGGGGTCGCTTTCGATGGGGTCTTTTTGGGCTAGTTTCTCGAAGTCGAGGGTTCGGCCGGGGATTTGGTTTTCTACTGCGTAGTAGGCTTCTTTGAACTCCTGTCGGCTCACGGATAACTGCGTAACGGCGTCTTCACCACTTCCGTGGTGGAGGAGCGTTTGGCCGAGGGCGTGGGACAAAACAGGGTTCATTTTTTTTCACCACGAAGGCACTAAGGCACGAAGAAAGAGAAGAGGGCGTAAGGAAAGCCGCTGGGCACGATTGAATCTTAGACAAGAGGTGGCGCCATTTTGGAAAATATTTGTGAAACACAGAGGTACCGAGGACACAGGGAAATGCGGGTAGCAGGGATCAACGCAGATCAACGCAGATCAACGCAGATCAACTCAGATGCGGGGGGAGGATCGCGGAAACGCGGAAGGACGGAAACGCGGAACGGGGGGGAGGGAGGTAGGGATCGAATGGCGGAGAGACGATGTTGGTGGGGTCTTTTCCTGCGGGTAGATTTTCCTTGATGCTTCTTGCGGCTTTGCCGCCCAGGTTGTTGGGTACAACCAATCTGGGTTACCGTTTCGATGGCGACCGTAGTAACCATCGTTTTTCCGCAGCATGCTAAGGCGTTGGTTGAGGTTTCGATTGGCGCTCCTCGAGCATTTTGCGCCATTTAGCGGCCTCTTCGGGGCGATTGAGGGCCTCTTCTAGTTGGATAAGTCGCGATAAGGCTTCGGAGATTCTTTGCTTGGAGGCGGCGGGGATTTCGGCTTGGTGGCTTTCGAGGCCTTTCCAGGCTTCGCGGAGGAGTGGTTCGGCCTCGGTGAGTTGCTTCATTCCTAGGAGCGCCTCGCCGAGCAGGGATTGCGTATGGAATGTGGTCCAGCGGTCGGGTTCATTCGCTTGGCGGTGGGCTAAGACGATTTTGAGTTGCTCCGCAGCGGGTTCGAATTGCCCTGCGAGCATGAGCGTGCGCGCGAGACGGTCGCGACTAGCGATGAGCGCGCGGTCGGCGGCGGGCAAGCGAGATTCTCGCGCGGCAAGAGTGGCCTTGCGAAGTTCGATGGCGGGCGTCAACTCATTCTGGAGTTCATAAACTTGGGCAAGGTTCTCTTTAATTTTGAGAGTTGCTTCGTCGGCGATGCCAAGTCGCGATTCACTGGCTTTCATCCAAACCTGATATTCGGCGACGACTTTTTCAGGTTGCTTGGCTTGCTGATAGCCCAAGATTCGCGTTTCGTGAAGTCGTTCCTGAAAATCAACTTGCGATTTAGGTAAGACGATTGCTTTGGCGTTGTCTTCGGCGAGCTTGAGAACCTGCTCGGCATCGGGCAGGCGGTTTTGCTTGATCATTGCGCGGGCCAAATAGATGCGAGTGAAAGCTTCTTCGCTCGCCAAATCTTTGCCGGGAGGCGGATCCGTCTTCAGTGCATCGAGCGAAGCGTTGAGGGCCGCTTCCGCCGCAACTGCATCTGGCGCTGCCTGATCGAGCAAGTTGCGCGCGATCCAAAAATGAGCCATGTCGACCGTAAATCCCCCGCCTTTCTTCAGAGTAGGGGCAAGCTCGAGGAAACGTTTGTATTGGGCGGCGCTTTGCTCATAGCGATGGGCATCGCGCAGAAAGGCAGCGAATTCGTAAGTGGCTTCAGCGACATAACGATGTGTTTCGAAGCGTTTCTGTTGCGCGACGAGAAACTGTTCCCAAACCGAAATCGCTTCGTCGGTCTTCCCTTGCGTGCGAAGGAGACGGGTGAAGCGCTCGACTAGGAGGCGAATGCGGGGGTGTTGCAGTTGAACCTTTTCCTGGGCGATTTCAAAAGACTTTCGGAAGTGGGTTTCCGCGTCGGCGAGTTTTTTTTGCTCCTGCAGGCAGGTGGCCAATTCGCAGTGAATCAATGCTGTGTATACGTTGTCATCCCCGAGGCCTTTGGCTGTGGAAGCGAGGGCGGTGCGGAAGCCGCTCTCGGCGGCTGCTGAGCCGCCGATTTCTTGGGTGACCAACGCCATGGCAAAACTGGTGACGCCATTGGCCAGATCGCCGATGCCTTCGAGTTTTTGTAAATCATTGTTAAAGGAAATCACAAAGGGAGCGACTTCGAGCATGCGATGCTGCTCGATGAGCGAGAAGGCAACGCCCATTTTGGAGAAGGCGGTTTCGCGATGGACTTCGCCATAGATCGCGCGTTTCAGTTCGAGCACTTGGCGAAAGAGTTTTTCGGCTTCGACTGCGTCGCCATCATTGGCGATCATCCAAGCGAGGTTGTGCAGGCTGGCGGCTCTGGCTTTTTGTCCTTCCACTCCGGGAATTTTTTCGCGGATGGCGATCGCCTGTCGATAGAGTGGATCGGCGCGAATGAAGTCTCCGCGCTCATGATAATATTGGCCGAGGGCATGGAGGCTTTCCGCCGTGAGCGGGTGCTGATCGCCGAGCGTTTTTTGGCGGATGTCGAGTGATTCTTTGAGCAAGGACTCGGCTTCAGCAAAGCGGCCGAGTTGGCGATTGACGTCGCCGATGGCGTGCATGATTTGCGCCTTGGCGAGCGGGGATTGGGCGAGCGATTGGTCGGTGACGACGCGTTTGGCGCCGCGGGTTAAGATTTCACTCGCTGTCAACTGCTCGCTGTTGGCTTTGGGGATGAAGAAATCGACGTTCATTCCGATGGGGTCTGCGGCGTAGAACAGGCCGGTGAGGAACTCGGCGAGTTTTTCGGAGGTGATGCGTTGCTCGCGTTCGTCGCTGGCGAGTTTGGTCATGGCGTCGGCGAGTTGCTGTTTTTCGGCGGCAAGCTTGGTTGCCTCTTCGGATTTCTTCTGTTCTTTCTGCGCGAGGATGCGATTGCTCTCGGCGATTCGCAGGTTTTCATCGGCGAGTTTTGTCGCTTTATTTCGTTCGCCGATGGCGCTTTGTTCTTGGAGTTGAGCCTCTTGTCGAAGGCGGTTATTGGAGATGGCGAAGATGATGGAGACGGTGGTGATCGCTAAGAGGCTGGCGGCGGCGTACATCACTACACCGCGGTTTCGGCGGGTCCATCTTCCTAAGCGGCTGAGATTCGATTCGGGCAATGCCGAAACCGGCTCGTCGGCTAAGAAGCGTTCGACATCATCGGCGAGCTCACGGGCTGTGGCATAGCGCTCGGTCGATTTGCGCGCCATCGACTTCATGCAAATGGCGTCGATGGCTTTGGGGGTAGAGGGATTGAGCAGTCGCGGCCTTTGATAATCCCCTTCACGGACTGCTTTGAGGATCGCGAATGCGTCTTCCTGCTTAAAGGGAGCGTGGCCGGTGAGGATTGCGTAGAGCGTTGCGCCGAGGCTGTAGATATCAGAGGCGGGACCGAGTTCGGAGAGTTTGCCTTGTGCTTGTTCGGGGCTCATAAAGGCAGGAGTGCCCACTGCGGAGCCTTCGAGTGTAGCGCCGTGGCTGTCTCGGCTTTTGAGTCGGATTGGCTGCGAACCCGAACCGGACCCAGAGGGCGGAGTGAAGTCAGCGGAATCGGATTTCAAGGTGTTGAGTGGCTTGGCGAGGCCCCAATCGACGACGAGCGTTTCGCCGTATGGGCCGAGCATGATGTTATCGGGTTTGAGATCGCGATGGAGCACTTGGCGAGAATGTGCGTAGTGAATCGCATGACAGATGGCGACGAAATTTCCGAGGAGGTGCCGGAAGCGGACGACTCGATCGCCCTTGGTCAGGTTTGCGCCGCGCGGCGCATCGCGATGAAAATCGGCGATGACGGTTTTGAGGCTGTCGCCTTCGACGAACCGCATGGCGTAATAGGGACGGCCATCGGGGCTGGCGCCCAAGCCATAGATGGGCACGATTCCGGGATGCTCAAGTTGGCCAGTGATTTCTGCTTCTTGGATGAATCGCTGGCGGCGCGTCTGGTCATCGGCGTGATTGGGGAGGATTTCCTTGAGGGCGACTTGTCGATTGAGCTCACTATCGAGGGCAATGGAGACTTGGCCGAGACCGCCGCGCGCATGGGGACGGAGAATGATGAATCGGGTGGAGCGCTGAGGAAGGCCTGTAATGCCGATTGTTTCGCCCAACTCCAAGTTTTCGCGAGGCGAAATGACGCCGTCGACGGTGGCGAGGGCGAGTTCATATTGGTGGGCGATTCGGGTGAATTCGCGACGGACCTCGGCGCGTTCTCCATGGTGCTGTTTGAGGAAAAACTCGATGGCCGTTGTGTTCCCTTTTCGGCAGAGGGACTCGAATTCATCGAGAAGTTTTTCGATGCGCAAATTGAGTGTGAAATCATTGAAGTCGGAGGTTTGGTCAGTCATGGAGCGGTTCGTGAAAGAGAATGCAGTTTCAGGGCGGGAGAGAAGTCACGCGGTGGCTTGGGCCATTGTACGTGCTGTCGCCGCTGATTTCACGAGCATTGGTCGCCGGATGCGTACGATCGTTTGTACCAAGGAGCAAATGACGCAGTTCTGATGCGCCGGCTTCGAGAATCGCTTGGTTGTGATTCAAAGCTTGTTCTATTTTTGAGTGCGAGCGATCTTCTGGGATGTTGTATGGGAATTGGTTGCGATTATCGGTGCTGCGGCGCGTTTGGCCTTTTTTCCTAATGTGACGAGATCATGGTGGCTCAGCGGGTCGACACGGAGGGCGAGGGCGAGAGCGATGAATTCGGCTTCGCATTCCCAGCTGGCGTCTCGGCGTTCGTCGAGTTTTCGAAGGACTTGATTGAGTTCTGCGTTAGCGAGACTGGTTTCATGGAGCGCCTTGGTGAGTCTTGGAGCATAGGGCGATAAAGTTTCGCGCTCGATTTTGAATTCGGCTTTGGTGATGCGCCCGTTTTGTTTCTCGATGAGGTAATAAAACTGCTCATCGGGGCGGAAGAGAAGGTGGTGGGAGATTTGGCCTTCTATTTTGGTGATGCCGGTGACACGGTCGGTGATCGTGGCTTTTTTAATGTTGAATTCGTGATTGATGTACTTGAATTTTTTGAGTTCAGGGCCGTGGAGGGCGGCGGTGACCATTTTATCGAGGCGGGTCTCTTGGGCTTTGACGGCCATGGCTGTAACGAGGGCGGAGAGTAAACCGCCTGCGACGCCGATTCGGAACGTTTTCATGGGCTGCCTCCGCATGCGGCGAAGAGCTTTCGCCGGATATGGATTGCAGCGTGGGTTGTGTGGAAATGTTACGGCGGATGGTGAAATCGCTGAT
This sequence comes from Pirellulaceae bacterium, assembly GCA_046595915.1. Lineage (GTDB taxonomy): Bacteria > Planctomycetota > Planctomycetia > Pirellulales > Pirellulaceae > JBKJSI01. Next base: position 8,623 of record JBKJSI010000328.1, on the reverse strand, counting down.
CTTGCCGGGATTTTTGAGTGCCGGGTCTTATAAGCTCTCCTCGGCTTTCCCTTCTGCCTGAAGCAGGATGCGCATCATTTCGGCAACGCTTTCTACGCCTAGTTTTTCGTAGACCGATCGCCTTCGGTTCTCTACGGTACGCTCGCTTACGTCGAGCTTTTTGGCGATCAGTTTGTTGGCATCGCCGGCGGCGACGAGATGCATGACGTCACGTTCCTTGTCTGTTAGAGAATCTAGCCTCGCTTGGGCTGCTCCGCGCTGGGCGGCTTCTTGTCGCCAGCGGCGGTCGGTGGCGAGGGCGATGTTGATTGCGTCCCAGAGTTCATCTTCATGATAGGGTTTATCGAGCAGAGTGATCGCGCCTTGCTGGATCGCTTTGACGGTGATCGCGGTTCGGGCGTGGGCGGTGATGATGATCACCGGGAGCATGACTTTGTCTTTGCGCAGTTTTTCGAGAAGTTCTAATCCGCTGAGGCCATGCATGCGTAGATCGGTGACGAGGCAGCCGGGGGAATCGGGTTGATAGCCCTGCAAGAATGCTTCGGCGGAATCGAAGGCAACCGTGCGAATTCCCATCGCTCTGACGAGCGCGCAGACGGAGGAACGGGCCATCGGCTCGTCATCGACCACAAAGACAAATTGTTCGATTTCGTTGGACATTCCATCCATCAGTATAACGCGCTTTGCGTTGTTCAATTGAATTCGCTGTGATTCTCAGGCGATCGGTCGGTCGACGACTCCTTGAACCGTCGCGGCATCAGGACGATGGTGAACATGGCGCCGTGTGGCTCGGCTGGGCTGAATTCGATCGAACCGCCGTGGGCCTGAACGATGGTGCGGCTGATCGTGAGACCGAGGCCCATTCCCTCTGGTTTGGTTGTATTGAATGCCTGGAAGAGGCTGCGCTGGGTCGCGGGTGGAATGCCGGGTCCGTTGTCTGTTACTTTCAGCACAACTCTCCCTGCGAGGGCTTTGGCGGAGATCGTGATTTCGCGGTTGGTCTCTCGCGACTGCAACGCTTCGATTGAGTTTCGCAGCAGGTTGATGAGCACTTGCTGTATTTGAACTCGATCGGCCTCGATGGAGGCTTCGGCTGGTTCGATCACTCGGTTTAAACGGATATTTTGCTTGGTGAGTTCAAAACCGACCATATCGACGGCGCCTTGGACTAGGTCGGCAATTCGTTCGGTCTGCCAATCGACTTGTTTGCCGGAAAGGAATTCGCGGAGTCGTCGAATGATCTCGCCGGCACGTTCCGCCGAGGTCGCAATCATGGTCGCCCATTCGCGAATGAGCTCCAGATCGACTGGCCCGCGATCGAGCATTTTGAGGATGGCGCTGCCGAAGTTCTTGATGGCGTAGAGGGGTTGATTTACTTCGTGGGAGATTCCGCCGACCATTTCGCTCATGGTCGCGATGCGGGCAGCGCGGGAGAGCATTGCGCGTTGCTCTTCGAGCGCGAGTTCCGCTTCTTTGCGGCGGGAGACATCGCGGCCGACGGATTGATATTCGATGCGCTCTCCGTCGGTGCTGTGGATGATGCGATGGGTCCAGTGGTGCCAGCCTCTATTTCCATCGGGTCGTGTGACGGCATGTTCTTCTTCGGCGGCTAACTTCCAATAATTCAAACTGGCGAGCGAATCTTCGACGATCCGCCGATCGCTTTCCTGAAGGCAATCCCAAAAACCAGCGCTGATCGGATCTTCGCTTCCTAAGCCCATGTACCTTCGCCACGGCGCGCTTGCGAAGGTTATGCGCCCGCTGGGCTGCCAGCGGAGAATAAACTCTTCCTGGCCTTGGACAACGCTTCGGAATTGGGCTTCGCTTTTGAATAGACGTCGATGAATTCGACGTCGATAGAGTGCGCCTGCGAGCACTTGGCCCAGGAGTTCGATTTGGCGAACCTTCTCCGGGGGCCATAGATGGCTAAAATGGTCTGTCGCGAGCAATAGGATTCCCACGAATTCGTCGCCGACACGCAAGGGTGAAATTAAAGCGGATTGGGTTCCGCGATCTTTTACTCGCGCTCTTTCCGCCATGGCGGAACGGGGCAGATCTTCGATGTAGCGCATTCGGATAGATCGACCCGCAGCCATTTGAGTCCAGAACCAGATCGAGGCGCTTTTCTGATCGCCGAAGCGATATTCGTCTTCGGCCGCGCTGTGTTGAGGGAAGGCTCCAACACTGAGGAGCCTAGCGAATCCACCGTCATCCTGAATCTTGTAAAGTTCCGCGCGCTGGGCTGACGCAAAACTTATCAATTTTTGTAACGATTGGCGTAGCGGCTCCATGACCTCATCGTCACTAGCGTTCATCAGCTCGGCCGAGACGCCGGAGAGCAGATTTTCAAATTCGAGTCTGGCTCGCAGATCAGCATTTAGGCGAATTTGGTTGGCGAGTAGCCTTCGAAGGTGGTTCATTTCTTCGATTTCGGCGCCGCCGGATTGCGCAGCCGTTTCCGTCGCCGCGGGTCCGCTCACCCCCCGCGTCTTCAGCATTCGGCTCGTTTTTTGGTTGACTTCATCCACCGGCCGGCTCCCTCCCCATCCTAGTCGATGGCGAGTTGGCACGCTTTGAAGCCAAGGTATGTGAGCTAGCTCACGTATTGAGCTCTCGGTGGTGGAAAACCACCGTTGTTTCACGGGCAATACGCTTTGTCGGGGATTCGCCGCCGCCGATACTTGGTGAGTCTCAGCACTTATTTTTTATCGTTTTCCGCTGGGATCGCTCAGCGACTTGAGCGCCGTGAGGGCGCTATTCGCAGGCGAATTTCGCAAAAAGTGGTCGATGGATCGACTTATTAAGGGGTTACTGGCAATGATCCGTTCCGCAATTCAGCACCGTCTTGAACCTCCAGCGGGCATCGTCCATTTCGTTGAGGAGCAGGCAGAATTCCGACAGCTTGCCTCCGAATGGGCCGCCTCGATTGGCCATCAGCCGGTTTTCCATGAGTCGGTTGAAGCCTTCTTCTCCGCTACCCATGATGCCCGTCCTAGTTGCTTGGTGCTCGATCTCCTTGTTGGTCGCGCCAGTGGTCTTGAAATTCAGGCGAGATTCACCCGCGAGAACAGAGTGGTTCCTGTCGTATTCGTCGCATCTCGAGCGGACGTTCGTTCGGCGGTCACCGCGATGGAGCAAGGCGCGGTCACGGTATTGGAACGACCTTGTGAAAGAGATCATTTCATCGAGGCGGTCAGCGAAGCCATCTCGCGCGACGCGATGGGGCGACGACTGACGCAGCGGATGGAGGAGCTTCGCCGTCGATTTGATAATTTGTCGGACCGAGAACGGCTTGTGATGCAGCTTGTGGTCGAAGGTCGGCTTAATAAGGCGATTGCTCGAGAACTCAAGATGACCGAGCGGACCGTGGAACGAGTGCGAGCAGTGGTTCTCGACAAGGTGGGCGCGGAATCGGCAGTGCAGATGGCGTCGCTTCTTACGGAGCATCGGCTATTAGGCGAATTGCTTTGTGGGAATTGCCCATCTCGGGTTGTAATTCAAAACGACTTTGTGGTTGCGACCTAAGATATCCCTGGCGTAATATCGCTCGGAGAAACCAATGCGATTCGGCAAATTTCTAACGGGTCGAGACCTCGTTTCCGCTGCTGATGTTTTGAGCGCGCTGGGGGAACAATCGCGGCGAAGAGCATTTTTGCCGCTGATGTTGGCGGAGGCGGGTTTCATCTCGGCAGATTTCGCCCTTACCAGTACGTCTTCTTATTTGCGGAACGATGAGGAATTGCTGGTTGATTCTTTTCGTCGTGGGCTCCTCAGCGCGCGAGATTACCAGAACTTGGAACGGGAATGGCAAGCCTCCGCTCCGCCGCTAGGGGAAATCCTGGTGGAGCGTGGGCTGCTTACGCGACTGCAACTCAATGCATGCTTAAAGGAGTTTCAAGCCGCTGGCTCGCATGGAAAACTGAAGGTGGTTTCCATGCGAGCTTGATTTGAGTCTGTGGATGCTCAACGCTTGAGGTGATCGGTGAGGCTAGTCGATGACCTTCTGAGTGGAACGAATTCGCTCATCCTCTTCTTCTCGTTCGCTTTCCTCACCAGTTTCCTCTTCGTCTTCCATTTCCTCTTCGGGACTCGTGAGGTCGCTGAGGATTGGCAAGTTTGGATCGGAAACGAGGCGGATTTCTTCGATGTATTCTTTGCCATCGACGGTGAGGACCAATCGATAGGTTCCTGGTGCGGCAGGTCGGCCTCCGCCACCACCGCCACGTCCACCGAATCCTCCACCACCAAAGCCGCCCCCTCCGGGACCACCACCCGCTCCGCCGCCACGACCACCTGGGCCACGGCCTTCCTGTGCGGCAGCTTCGGCTGCGGGTGCGCCTGCTGCCGGCGGGGTTGTTGATTGCGTGTTTGCCGATGTAGATGGCGGTCCAGCTGGTGCCGCGCCTTGTGGAGGTTGATTCGCCGCGCCTGGGGCGCCTTCGGTTTCGGGCCGTCGTCCACCAAAGCGCCTTCCACCGCCTCCGCCAGGTCCGCCACCGCCAAAGCCGCCGCCTGGACCGCCTGGGCCACGTCCGGCTGCTGGGTCTGTTGGCGGCGTTTCGCCGCCGGCTGGTGCTCCGGCTCCTGGGGGGATGCCTCGCCCTGCTGGCGTCACTTGGGGTCGTTGAACAACTCTACTGAGATCCCAGGTTAGTTTATTGAGACCTTCCGCTGTCTCCCCGCGAAGTTCACGCAAGGTTTGGCCTGCGGCGTCGGTGATTTTCAGCGTAACCTGAGTCGCTTTTTTGGGAAGCGTGTAATAGATCGTTGCGCCGGCGGGAGGATTTGCGCCTGCGAAGGCGCGATTGGTGCCGCCTCGGGCGGGTTCGCGTCGGTAACGAATCGCGGTTGGCGATTTATAGACAACCGGCTCTTCGGTGAGATGCTTTTGGGTTACTTGTCGCAGCGGTGAGATGTCCGCGATCCATAGGCTTCGACCGTGGGTTGCGGCGACGATTTCACCATTGCTTGGATGCAGCGCGAAATCGAAAACGGGGACTGTCGGCAAGTTCGTATTGAGCGAATTCCAGAATTGGCCGCGGTTGACCGAGGCATAGACGGCGAACTCTGTACCAACGAGCAGGAGGTTTTCGTTTTCGACGTCTTCGCGCAGGCAGCGCGTCGAGCCCCAAGGCAAGTTGGCCTTGATTGAAGTCCAAGTCGCGCCGAAGTCCTCTGAAACAAAGAGATAAGGATTGTCATCATCGGAGCGATGACCATCGAGACAAACATAGACGCGGCCATCGGCGAAACGCGATGCTTCGATCGTCGCCACCCAGCGTGGAGCGGGGAGATTGAGATTTTTGCCAATCTCGGTCCATTTTTTGCCACCATCTTGACTGACCCACATTGCGCCGTCGTCGGTTCCGACATATAGCACGTTGGCGCTGCGCGGCGATTCGGAAAGGGCCGTCGCTGAACCGCGTTTGGTGAGCGTAATCTCAGGCGAAATCGGTTCGAGGTTGTTTCCGCGATCAAGCGACCGGAAAACGTAATTGCCGGCGGCATAAAAAATCCGCTGGTTGGCATGCGAGAGAATGAATGGCGTGTTCCAGTTGAAACGGTATGGAGGGCGATCTTCGACCGGGGCGGGCCGAATGCCGCCGCGCTCGCCGGTTTTCATATTTCGCCGCTGCATGGCGCCATTTTGGCTAGTCCAATAAACGACATCGGGATCGTTTTGGTCGACGCGGCACATAAAACCGTCGCCGCCGCCAACGGAGAGCCAGTCTTCATTTAGTGGACCCGCTCCGGAGAGGCTTTGCGACGGACCACCCCAAGTGCCATTGTCTTGTAAGCCACCGTAAACGTAGTAGGGATACTTGGGCGAAATAGCGACGTGATAAAACTGTCCCATTGCCTTCGTGTTGTAGTGATCCCAGTTGGTCCCGCGGTCATAGGTCACATAGACGCCGCCATCGACGCCGATGATCGCATGCCGGCCATCTTTTGGGTCGATCCACAATGCGTGCCCATCGGCGTGGACGCCGCGTCCGAAGTCTTCGGTGAAGGTTACGCCGCCATTGAGTGATTTGAATTGACCAACGCCGAGCAAATAAAGATTCTGATCGTTGCTAGGATCGACGCGAATAACGCTGAAATACATGGGGCGGGAGTGAACGCTATTGATTCTGGTCCACGATTCGCCGCCATCCAGCGACTTGTAAACTCCGCCATATTCGAAACCTTTGGCGCCTTGCTGATCTTGCACATTCGCCATTTGCCCAAAATAGGATGAGGTGTAAGGGCGGACAGGAGCCGGTCGCTTTTCGAGAGTGATTTCAAGATCTTTCGTTTCGGTGGCGCGGGCGATTTTTATTTTGAGCTTGTCTCCCGCTTTGCTATCGCGAATCGATTCGGTCAAGGTTCGATAATTGTCGAGGGGCTTGTCGCCGATTGCTTTCACGATATCGCCTGCCATCAGCCCCGCTTTTTCCGCTGGGCCACCGGCAGTCACTTCATTGATTCGCGCACCGCCGCCTTGGTTGTTGCGGCCAGTTAGTCCTAAATAGAGGTCCGTGGGAGGAGTTTGTTGTTGTTGGCCGGGAACAACCGGGCGCTCTTCAAGGGTTACTTCCGCTTCTTTCGCTTCCTCCTCGCGACGGAACTTCACTTTGATTTTGTCGCCGACTTTCTTTTCGCGGGCATATTCGGTTGCTTCTTCAAAGTTCTGCGGTTTGCCATCGATCTCAAACACGACATCACCGACTTGCAGGCCAGCTTTTTGCATGGGGCCATCTGGAATGAGGGTTCGAAGAGTGAAACCTCCTTCGCCATCTTCTCCGACCACTCCCAGCCAGATGCCAGGGGCAAACGCGCCTTGTCGTCCACCCTGCCCACCGCGGCGCGTGAGCGTGATTTCCAGGGTGCGTTTTTCTTCACCTCGGGCTACGGTGAGGGAGATCTTGTCGCCAGGTTTTTTCTCTCGCAGCAAATCGAGAACTTGATCAAAACCGGTGATCGCTGTTTCACCGATCGCGGCGATCGTGTCGCCGATCATGACGCCCGCCTTTTCCGCTGGGCTGTTTTTGTAAACCTGCACTACTTTGGTTTTGGCTTCTTCGTCTGCGCCGACGACGCCGAGGCTAACGGGTAAGGGAAGTGGGCCTTTGCCAATGGCTTCGCAATCGACGATTGCGAATAAGATGTTTGGGTCTTTTTGGTAATAGTCGATGCCGATTCGGCCTGTTTGGCTGCTAGGTAGGCCTTTGGTGAGCTTTTTCCAATTCTTGCCGCCATCGGACGTTTTATAGATGCCGCCGCCGGGGCCCCATTTGCGAATCGGATCGTATCCGTCGTAGCCTTCGGCCACCGCGACTTCATTGCCGGGCCAGCTATCGAAGCCATCTCGCAATCGCTCCCACGCTGTGATGATGAGTGTCTCGGGATCGGTGGGATGCATCTGCATCTCCATGACGCCGGTTCGGTCATCGACGTAAAAGACTTTGTTCCAAGTGGCGCCGCCATCGGTTGTCTTGAAAACACCTCGATCTTCATTGGCGCCATAGAGGCGCCCCAGGGCGGCGACATAGACGATGTTGGGATCTTTGGGATGGATGACGACTTCGCCGATTTGGAAGGTCTTTTTGAGACCCATGTTGTTCCAAGTTTTGCCGCCATCGGTCGATTTGTAGACTCCATCGCCATAGGAGACCGAATTGCGGGGATTGGCTTCGCCTGTGCCGACCCAGACGATATTCGGATCACTCGCGGAAACCGCGACTGCACCGACGGACACGGTCGCTTGCTTATCAAACTGATACTCGAAGGAGATTCCGTTATTCGTAGTCTTCAAGATCCCGCCGGAAGCAGTGGCCGCCCACCACATGCTGGAATCGTTGGGATTGACTGCGAGATCGGTGATGCGGCCGCCCATGTTGGCAGGGCCGATGTTGCGCCAGGCAATCGCTTTGAGCCAATTCTTGGGTAGTTCACCGCTCCAAGCGGGGGCAGCCGGAGCAGCGGTCGCGGTAGGAGTCGTTGTTGGTCCGCGCTGGGCGGCTGGCGGTGGATTCGCACTGGCGCGCGGGGTTTGCATTAGCTTTAGTAGATCGGCCAGCTGCTTTTCGATCGACTCGAGCCTGCGGGTTGTTTCCGGATCGCCCGGCTTGGCGACGTCTTGTTGTTTTGGCGCTGCGGGTTTTTCCGCAGGTGCTGCAGTGGGAGGCGTGGCGGGCGGTGATGTTTGTGTTGCGGGCGCTGCCGCTGGTGGAGTGGGTGGATTTACGGGAGGCGTCTCTTGGGCCGCGACAGTTGCCAGATAGGAGGCAAAGCAAGCAAATAAGGTGGTGTAACGAAACAAATGAAGCGGAATACGCGACATGAATACCCTCTCGAGCCCGTGAACTGCGACTTCGGTAGTTGGATAGCGGCAAATTGCCAGCGTGGCCATTGTCTTTCGGGATCGTAATGTTTTCAAGCCAGCAGCTTTGAAAGTGGCGAACCGCATTTTTTGTTGTGCATTGCTGGCCGTTACTTTAGCAGTTGCCAGGTGGTTTTCGCTGTTCCCGATGTAGTTAGCAGGATGACGTTATCGCGATAGGTTTTTTCGGCCTTCCAATCTTGGTTGACTTGGAGCAGGGAGGGGAAACCTGCGGTGTTGTCAAACCAAAACTGCCCCAGG
>JBKJSI010000235.1:0-10855 GCA_046595915.1 Pirellulaceae bacterium | reverse complement strand
TCGTGGGACGCCCCGACCTCATGAACGGGCGCACCACGAGATTGGCGTTGGTGCGTTCGAGGAACCGATCATCGAGAGGTAGGACGTAGTTCTTTTCCGCCTCGACGAGGAATAGCGCTTGCAACTCTTTGAGTTTTGCGGGTTCCTTGGAGGCGAGATCATCGAGTGAGCTGAAATCCTCATCGACGTGATAGAGCTCCCATTTGTCTTCGAGGAAGGGATGGCGTGATTCTCGTTCCCAAGGAGCGCGATGGACGGTGTGGGCGAGCCAGCCATCGTGATAAATGCCGCGATTGCCGAAGATCTCGAAGTACTGTGTCTTGTGACGGTCGTTGGCTTTGGCCTCGGCGAAGGTGTAGAGCATGCTCACGCCTTGGATCGGCGTTTGGGGCGTGCCATTGACCGATTTGGGTTCAGGGAGACTTGCGGCTTCGAGGATGGTGGGCGCGATATCGATGACGTGGTGCCATTGCGATCGAACCTCGCCTTTGGCTTTGATGCCTTTGGGCCAGTGGGCGACGAGGCCATTGCGGGTGCCGCCGTAGGCGCCTGCGACTTGCTTGGTCCAAGTGAAGGGGGTGTCGCCCGCGACGGCCCAGCCGGCGGAATAGTGGCCGTAGGAATTGGGGCCACCGAGATCGTCGATATGTTTGAGGATTTCTGGAACCGCTTCGGCGACGCCGTTGAAGTAGGTGGCTTCGTTGAAGACTCCGTTCATCGTGCCTTCGGCGCTAGCTCCGTTGTCCCCGACACAGTAGAGCACGAGTGTATTGTCGAGTTGGCCCATCTCTTCGATGGCTTGGATTAGGCGACCCGCTTCGTAGTCGGCATATTCACCAAAGCCTGCGAAGACTTCCATCTGCCGGGCGAAGAGTTTTTTCTCGTCGGCGCTGAGCTTGTCCCAGCCTTTGATTGCTTCGGGCTTGGGGGCGAGTTTTGTGCCTGGTGGAACGACACCTAGTTTGATTTGACGGGCGAGCGTTTCTTCGCGGAGCTTGTCCCAACCTTGATCAAACTTGCCCTTGTATTTGGCAATCCATTCCTTGGGCACGTGATGCGGGGCGTGCGTTGCGCCGGGGGCGAAGTAAGTGAAGAAGGGCCGATCAGGCGTGAGTGATTTTTGGGCCTTGGTCCACTTGATCGCTTGATCGGCGAGATCGGTCATGAGGTGATAATGGGGATCCTCGGGCAGCTCGATTCGAGTCATGTCTTCATAAAGTGCAGGCGACCATTGATTGGCTTCGCCGCCGATGAAGCCATAGAACTTGTCGAAGCCGGACCGAGTGGGCCAACGATTGGTGGGGCCGGAAGGACTGACTTCCCAAGCGGCCGTTTCGTGCGATTTGCCAAAAGCGGCGGTGCTGTATCCATTGAGGCGGAGCATTTCGGCGAGTGGGGCGACGCTATCTGGACGCTGGCCGGTTTGGCCAGGGAAGGCGGTTGCCGTTTCGGTGATTGAGCCCATGTTGCAGACGTGATGGTTGCGGCCCGAAAGGAGGGCGGCGCGTGTTGGTGAGCAGAGGGCGGTCGTGTGGAATTTGTTGTAGCGGAGGCCGCCTTTGGCGAGGCGATCGGCATTGGGCATGTTGATGGGGCCGCCAAAGGCGCTAGATTGGCCGAAGCCCATGTCGTCGATCAGGATGATGAGGACATTGGGTGCGCCCTTTGGCGCTTGGACTTGAAAGCGGGGCGGGGCCTTCGCGTTTCGGGCGTCGAGGATTTTGCTGGGGACGATTTTGGGTTCGGGGATGGGGAGGTGAGTGCGATCGAGGTCGCCATCGGTGGCTGCGGGGCTGTTGGCTTGTGCGGTGTTGCTGCGCGCTGTGCTGAATTGACCCAGTGCGGCTATGAAAGCGAGTGCAGTTACAATCCGGATGGAAGTCATCACACTGATTGAAATTTGGCGACGCATGGTGACCCTTCGATGAAATAAGCGGCTAGCGCCCCAGCTTTTTACATTCAGCAACGGCGATCCATTCGTTGTACGGCGAGATTAGCAGCGAAGATTCTATCTCGCTTGCGAACATGCGGTAAGCTGTGAATATGGCTACCGACACTGATCTTCATGGTTCGAATGAAACGCGCGCATTAAGCAAAGCGTCGCCACCGATTATTGAGGCGATTGCTACGGCGATTTGCTCGGTGTTGGGGATAGCGGGGGCGGTTTGTCATTTCAGCAGTTTTGCGGGAGCTGAGTACTGGTCGATTGGCGCCTGTATTGGGGCGTATATCGCGGGCGGAATTGGGCCGACGGCGAATGCATTTGCTTCGCTGCGGAAGGGGCAGCTGAATGTTGATCTTTTGATGATCATTGCGGCGCTCGGCGCGGCGGCGATTGGGGATTGGCTGGAGGGGGTGGTGTTGCTGTTTCTTTTTTCCTTGAGCGGCACGCTGGAAGCGTTTGCGATGTATCGGACTACGCGATCGATTGAGTCGCTCATTCAGTTGCGCCCCAGGGAGGCGATGCGAGTTCGTGAAGGAGTTGCGGGAGAGGAGCGGGTGGCGGTGGAGCAACTGAAGCTCGGAGATGTCGTGCGGGTGCGGCCGGGGGAGCGGTTTGCGGTGGATGGTGAAGTTTGCGAAGGAGAGACTTGGGCAGATGAGGCGACGCTGACGGGGGAGAGTGAGCCGATTCGCAAGGGGCTCGGAGACAAGGTTTTTTCGGGGACGATCAATGGGCAGGGTAGCGTGCTCGTCAAAATGACGAAGGCGGTTGCGGATACGACGCTGGAGCGCATCGTGCATATGGTGCAAGAGGCTCAGGCACAGAAGACGCCGACGCAGCGGTTTGTGGAGTCTTGGCAGCAGCCTTATGTGCTGGGTGTTTTGGGCGCGGCGACGATGGTGTTCCTGGGCGTATTCATCCGCAACGCAAATCTGCACCACGCTTTCTCCTGGGTCGATTTGCACGATGCTTTTTACCATGCGATGGTGATGCTGGTTGCGGCTTCGCCTTGTGCGGTGGTGGTGAGTTCGCCGGCGGTGTTGCTCTCGGCGATTGCTCGGGCAGGGCGAGAGGGCGTGCTGTTTAAGGGCGGCGTGCATATGGAGTCGCTGGGGCGCGTCGATGTGATTGCGATGGATAAGACGGGGACGGTGACCGTCGGGAAGCCGAGCGTAACGGAGATTTGGAGTGCGCCTGGAGCGGATGAGGCGAAGTTATTGCGTCTCGCGGCGACGGTTGAGGAGCGGAGTGAGCATCCGTTGGCCGCGCCGGTGATCGCGGAGGTGCGGAAGCGCGGGATTGAGTTAGCCGACGCGCCGATGATTGAGTTCCATAGCCATACGGGGCAGGGGGTGCATGCGCGGGTGGAGGGAACTTGGGTTGGCGTGGGTCGCGAGGGGATGTTTGAATCGCATGAAATCGCGATTCCGGCGGAGTTGATTGCACAGGCGCAGCGGATTCGTGAGCAAGGTCAGACGGCGCTGTTAATTTTGACCGATGAGCCGTCGCTGTATGGCGTGATTGGTGTCGCCGATAAGATTCGGCCCGAGGCGACGGCGACGATTGACTCACTCAAGCGGCTGGGCATTCGAAAGATTGTCATTCTCACGGGCGATCATGAGCGAGTGGCGCGGGCGATTGCGAAGACGTTGCATGCGGATGATGTGCGGGCGGGATTGATGCCCGATCAGAAGGTTGTTGAGCTAAGGAAATTGTCGGAGCATGGCGGGCTCGTGGCGATGGTGGGGGATGGCGTGAATGATGCGCCTGCGCTGGCGGCGGCTCGCGTGGGGATTGCGATGGGTGGGGCTGGGACGGACGTGGCGCTCGAGGTGGCGGATGTGGTGTTGATGCGGGATGACTTGCGGGCGCTGCCGCTGGCGGTTTGGATTAGTCGAATGGCTCGGCGGCGAGTGCAGCAGAATGTGATTTTTGCGTTTGGGATGATCGCGGTGCTGGTCATCTCGACCTTCTTTGATTTGCCGCTCTGGATGGGCGTGCTCGGGCATGAGGGGAGCACGGTGATTGTGGTATTTAATGGTCTGCGGATTTTGTGGGAGCGGGCGCCGAAGTTGAGTTGAGCTGTTTGGCGAATTGCGGAGGGGATTCTTGCAGGGATGAACGCAGATGAACACAGATGAGAGAGACAGATACGCTGGGAGGATCGCGGAAGGGTGGAAGTACGGAAACGCGGAACGGGGAGAGCGGGTGCGGGGTTGGTTTTGGGGCTTCCTGTGGCTTTGCCGCCCAGGTTGTTGAGTACAACCAACCTGGGCTACCCGATTCTGATATGCCTCCACTGAGTGATGGGCGTCTGGCCTCTGTTGCTTGCTTCCATTACTGTTGCTTGATCTAGAGAGCAGGTTAATACGCCCCGTAAGTGTGAACTGTCATGGAAGAGCGAGAATTTGATTGTTTTGATTTAGAGCTGACGGTTCGCGAGATTGCTGCGGCGCTGAAAGTCCAGGCGGCGCAGGTTCAGGCGGCGGTGGGGCTGCTTGACGAGGGGAATACGCTTCCGTTTATCGCGCGATATCGCAAAGAGGTGACGCGGGGGCTGGATGAGGTGGCGCTGCGGTTGATTGAAGATACGCTGGCGAAGGCGAGGGAGCTGGCGCAGCGGAAGACTACCATTCTGAAAACGATTCATGAGCAGGGGCTGTTGACGGCGGAGCTCGAAAAGCAGATTCGGACTTGCAGTGACCGGCAGTTGCTCGAGACGTTGTACTTGCCGTTTAAGCCAGAGCGGCGAACGCGCGCGACTGCGGCTCGTGAGAAGGGACTTCAGCCACTGGCGGATTTGTTGTTGCGGCAGGAAAAGCTCAATCGTACGAAGTCGGCGGTGCTCAAGCCTTATGTCAATGTGGAAAAGGGCGTCGCGGATGAAGAGGCGGCATTGCAGGGGGCTTGTGACATTATCGCCGAGCAGTGGTCGCAGCATCCTCCGCTGAGGCAATGGTTACTCGAGCAAGCGAATGAATTTGGGGTGATCGCTTCGACTGTGAAGCGGGGGAAGCAAGAAGAGGCGAGTAAATTTGAGATGTATTTCGATCATCGTGAACCGGTGAAACGGGCGCCATCGCATCGGCTGCTGGCGATGAATCGTGGGGCAGCGGAAGGGTTACTCAAAGTCAGTTTGAAGTTGGATGATGAGTTTGTGCTGGGGAATATCAAACCTGAACTGGCGTTCAATTCGCAATTTGAGTTTCATCTTGATTTGAAGAAGACGGTTGAGGATTGCTACGAGCGGTTACTACTGCCGGCGATTGAATCGGTGGTGTTTGAGAACTTGAAGAGTAAGGCGGATGAAGAGGCGATCTCGGTTTTCGCGAGTAATTTGCGGGAGCTGTTGCTGGCTGCGCCTGCGGGGCCGCAGATGACGATTGGGGTTGATCCGGGGTTTCGGACGGGTTGCAAAATTGCGGTGGTCGATGGGACGGGGAAGTTTTTGGCTAATACCACGATTTATCCCACGCCGCCGAAGAGTGATTTAGAGGGAGCGGGCAAGACGCTACTGGCGCTGATCAAAAAATATGACGCCAAGCTGATTGCGATTGGCAACGGGACGGCGTCGCGCGAGACGGAAGCTTTCGTAGCAGGCGTCATCAAGGAGCATGGGCTGAAGGTTACTCAGGTGAAAGTGAGTGAGTCGGGCGCTTCGATTTATTCGGCAAGTGAGCTGGCGGCGAAAGAGTATCCTGAGCTTGATCTCACGGTGCGGGGAGCGATTAGCATTGCGCATCGATTGCAAGATCCGCTCGCGGAGCTGGTGAAGATCGATCCGAAGTCGATTGGCGTGGGGCAGTATCAGCATGATGTGAATCAGCCGCTGTTGCGTAAGAGTCTTGATCGCGAAGTGGAGTCGTGCGTGAACTCGGTGGGCGTGGATGTGAATATGGCGAGTGCGCCGCTACTAGCGCATGTGGCGGGGATTGGGTCGAAGCTGGCGGAGAAGATTGTGGAGTATCGAGATGCGAATGGCCGGTTTGAAACGCGCGAAGAGCTTTGCAAAGTTCCGAAGCTAGGCAAAAAGGCTTTTGAGCAGGCGGCGGGGTTTTTGCGGATTCGAGATGGGAAGCAGCCGCTTGATAACTCGGCGGTTCATCCTGAAAGCTATTACGTGGTGAAGAAAATGGCGGCGAAGCTGGGTGTTTCCACCAAGGAACTCGTTGGAAATGGAACGCTGGCGACACGATTGCAAGCGGCGGAATTTGTGGATGAGAAAATCGGCTTACCGACGGTGCAAGATATTCTCGTCGAACTGGCGAAGCCAGGGCGCGATCCGCGGAGTGAGTTTAAGGTGGCGCAGTTTGCGGAGGGAGTTAACGAGCTGAAGGATTTGAAGGTTGGGATGGTCTTGGAGGGTGTGATTACGAACGTGACCAAGTTTGGAGCGTTTGTGGATATCGGCGTGCATCAGGATGGGCTGATCCATGTTTCGCAGCTGGCTAATACTTTCATCAAAGATCCGAGCGAGGTTGTGGCGGTGGGGGATGTGGTGCGGGTGAAGGTGCTTGAAGTCGATTTGGAGCGAAAGCGGATTGCCGTTTCACGGAAGCAGGCGACATAAAGAGAGCCTGAGCTAAGCCCGGCGATGAGACAAGAACTTCGAGTAGCTTGGCTAGATTTAACGGATGGAGCGCATGACAGCAAAGTGCGGAAGTGCACTTGGTCAATCTTGCCTGCGAAATCAATTCACTAAAGTTTGCCAATAGCGTTTTTTTGACTTTGACGTTTTTTTGCATTTGAAGTGGATTCGTACTGGATTGTGGTTCATGGAAACAGTACAAACTGCCTCCATCTTTCACAACTCGAGGTGCAATAGTGAAAATTCATTCGTGGCTTAGCCGACTTTTCAAACAAGCGTTTGATCAGACCCCTCCGCGGAGCTCCCCTCGAAAGCCTAATAACAAGCTAAACATGGAGTCGCTCGAGAAGCGAATTGCGCTCACCGTTAATTTTTCACTGAACAGCAACAACAAGACATTGACCGTCACGGGAGATTCTTGGAACAATTCCGTCACCGCTCAGTACAGTAGTTCTACAAGCAAGATCACCGTCACCGCGAAATCAACGCCTACCAGTGGTAGCAGCAGTCCGCAGAATATCGTAATGACGTATGCTGCAAGCGCGATCAGTTTCTTCAAGTTTTATGGAAATGCGGGCCAAGATCGTTTGGTCTTGAACTTTGGCAGTCGCACCATCAATAGTTATGCGGAGGGGGGATCTGGCAACGACTACCTTGAAGGTTCGGATAACGGAAAGGATGAATTTTGGGGCGGAGGCGACAATGACACGCTCTATGGCTACGGCGCAGTCGACAAACTTTATGGTGGCTCTGGGAACGATTATCTCAATGGTGGGGCGTCAGATGACTACATGGATGGTGGAACTGGCTTAGATCGCTACAAAGATGATTTCACTAGCACCAAATGGGTGATTAATTACGACTCCAAGGATGTTAATCAAGAATCATCGCCAATTTGCACCATTGCTTCCGCGATTGCTTCCGCCGCGAAGAGCACTGATCTCAGTAGCGACTTCAAGTATCTTGGGAACAACGTTTACCAGGTTCGGATGGTAAAAAATGGCGATTTCAATTTCCAGAAAGTGCTATTTGATGGAAATTGGAATGACAACGACCTTCGACCCTCCGAATGGCGAGACAGTAATGGAGTGAAGTCGGGACAATTGAATGGCGAATTCTGGACATTGCTTTACGCCAGGGCCTACCTTCAACTAAACGGCGTTAATTGGAAGGACACCAACACCGATAATTGGGGCACAGCCTGGATGGATCATAAAAAAGCCCTTTACGCTATGACGGGCTGGAAGACCTCTTCAGAATTCATTAGCACCACTGAATCAACCGACACCGCAAAATGGATTCGTACTCATTTGCTAACCAAAGATTCGATGACGATTGGCGGCACAGGACATGCCTACATGATCGCCGACGCCTATACGGTGAATGGATCCTGGTTCTTGAAACTCTACAATCCATGGGGTGTCGACGGCGTTCACCAGTCGACGCTCGACTATTCCAATGACGGCAAGAGTGACGGCTACATCACCGTGTCGTGGAGCGAAGTTCGCCAAAACTTTAAGTATGCTTACCTTGCTGATGGCTAGTTAACGCTCAGAAAACGAAAATAAAAGCACTCCCAAGGCCACTCATGGATGGAATGGACCCTTGGGCGCCCTGCTGGTTTGAAAAAGCCTATTTTCCCGTTTCCAACGTGGAAGCTCCTCAACTCAGTGAGATAGCACGGACGTCGTTCAATTCGAAAATCTAGATTTCGTGTTACAGAACAGAATTAGAGCATGATCGAAGTGGTGTTCAGGGACTTCGTGAGGCAACTCCGCCGCATCGCACTAGGCAACGGCATGCTCAGGTTGACTGGTCCACCATGCACGTCATTTCGCGCTTCGCGGCGAAAACGGTATTCGTATTTTGCCGGTCATACCAATCGCACCGGCGCGGCAATCCACGGGGCAGTTTTCCCCCTGTCCCAATTTCTCCGCAAAAAACGGCGACTTTTGCCGTTAGAGCTTTCCCTGGCGGAGTGCGCCTTTAGACCGCCATGTCACGCACGTATGCTATGAATTAGCTAGAAGTTGCGTTGAGCGGCAATCTTGAGAAATCGCAGAAATCGATCCACGTTTAGTCGGCTTTGGCTCATTGAGAGTGATAGGGTTGGCTGCTCCCCAATCTGATGCTCACCACTCGCTGGCTAGAGACCGTTCATGCTGATGCGTCATCGTCATCCTGATCTTCAATTCACTCACATCCTGCCCTACGGCGCGGTGTTGCACGAACGAGGCGTGCAATTCGTGACCTTCAGCCGGTCGGCAACCGGCATGCGCCTCTTCCTGTACGACGACGTCAACGACATGGAGCCGGCCGAAGTCATCAGCTACAACCCCAGCACCGATCGCTGGGGCGATATGTGGAGCATCTTCGTCCCCGGCGTTCGACCCGGCCAACTCTATCATTTCCAAGCCGATGGCCCCTACGCGCCCGAGCATGGCCAACGCTTTGATCCCCGCGCTCGCCTCATCGATCCTTATGCCAAAGCGCTCGCCGGCGATTTCCTTTCCAATAAAGATGGCGTGATCCGCCCGCCGAAGTGTGTAGTCGTCGACGACGAATTCGATTGGGAAGGCGATCGCCATCTGAAACGCGATATTTCCGAATCGATTATTTACGAAATGCACGTCCGCGGCTTCACCAAGAGCCCCACCTCCGGCGTGCAACATCCCGGCACCTATCTCGGCATCATCGACAAGATTCCCTATCTCAAATCGCTCGGCGTCACCGCTGTCGAACTCATGCCCGTGCATGAATACCCGACGCACGACTTCTCCGGCAACAACTCCGGCCGTACCAACTACTGGGGTTACGATCCCCTCGCCTTCTTCGCGCCGCACCGAGGCTATGCCGTCGGCAAAGAGCCCGGCTCGCAGGTCGTCGAATTCAAACAGATGGTCAAAGCCCTGCATCAAGCCGGCATCGAAGTCATCCTCGATGTCGTCTTCAACCACACTTGCGAAGGCAACGAGCTCGGCCCCGTGCTCAGCTTCAAAGGCTTTGAAAACAAAGTCTTCTACATGCTCGGCAATGGCGGCAGCCGCTACGCCAACTACTCGGGCTGCGGTAACACCGTCAATGGAAATCACCCGATCGTTCGCGAAATGATCTTCCATTGTTTGCGCCACTGGGTTTGTAACTACCACGTCGATGGCTTCCGCTTCGATCTCGCCTCGATCCTCAGTCGTGATCGAACGGGTAACCTCGTCCCCAATCCGCCCCTACTCGAAACGATCGCCGAAGATCCACTCTTGGCAGACACCAAGATCATCGCCGAAGCCTGGGACGCCGCAGGCGCATACCAGGTCGGCTCCTTCGGCGGCGATCTCCGCTGGGCCGAGTGGAATGGCCGCTACCGCGACGACGTCCGCCGTTACTGGCGCGGCGACAGCGGCATGATCGGCCACTTCGCGACCCGCCTCGCCGGCTCCAGCGATCTCTACGAACACACCGGTCGCGCACCCTACAGCAGTATCAACTTCATCACGTCGCATGACGGTTTTACCCTCAACGACATGACCACCTATCGCGACAAGCACAACGAAGCCAATTCCGAAGGCAATCGCGACGGCGACAACAACAACTACTCCGACAACTACGGCGTCGAAGGGCCGACCAAACGCGCCGAAATCGAAAACGTTCGCAAGCGTCAAATCCGAAACTTCATCGCGACGCTGATGCTCAGCCAAGGCGTTCCGATGCTCGTGATGGGCGACGAATGCCGCCGCACCCAAAAGGGCAACAACAACGCCTACTGCCAGGACAACGACGTCAGCTGGTTCGACTGGACGCTCGTCGAGAAAAACGCCGACCTGATCCGCTTTGCCAAAACGCTCATCCAGTTCCGCCGCCAAGAGCCAGCCGTGCGCCGCGAAAAATACCTGCGAGGCTTACCTCATGCCGGCCGGGATCTACCCGATATCGGCTGGTTCAGCGCCATGGGCACCGCCGTCGATTGGAACGGCGGTGACGCAACGCTTACCTGCGTGTTGACTCCACCTGCCCCAGTTAACCCACGCGACGTTCGTGGCCGCGACATCCTGATCATGCTCAACCCGAGCCATGAATCGCGCGAGTTCCTGTTCCCAACGGTCGCGCGGGCCCAAAAGTGGCGCAAATTCGTTGACACAGCGGCCCTCGCCCCAGCCGACGTCTACCCCGAGTTTGATGGCCCCATGGCCAAGACTTCGGAGCGGATTGTGGTTCCGTATAAGTCGCTAATGATTTTTGTGAGTACGCCGAAGTTGCCTGGGCGCTAATGTCGCTGCCTCACTTTTCGACAAGAACTCAGTTGAAGGATCAATCCGGTGCAAAAACGC
>JBKJSI010000230.1:0-4812 GCA_046595915.1 Pirellulaceae bacterium | reverse complement strand
TGGCGGATGTTGAATTAGAGGCGGGCGGGTGGGTTGGTTCTCATCAAATCCAAGGCGTAACCAAATCGCCGAAAACGGGCCGCGTGGTCAGCGTGAAACTATTCACTAAGGCCGCCTATTGGGAAGGGATGAACGACGGCAAGCCAGCGCCAACCGTTATTAAGCCTTTCAACATCGAACGGCTACCCGCTGGCGCGTATCGTGCGCCCACCGATGAGGAACGCAAGCAGTTTGCCACGTCAACCAAGGAACGCAAGCGCACCGAGAAGGCCGCCAAGCCCAAAGCGCCAAGCCTCATCAACCCCACTATTGAGGACGCGCAAAAGCTCCAAGCGTTTCTAAACGAGCACAACCGGCGACGCTTCGGCGAACATGGGAGCCCGTCCGAAATCTTGCTAACGACTCAAGAGGTTTACAGCGCCAATCTAAAGAGCGGACGCCACACCGAAACGGCAAGCATTACGGAAAAGCTGACCATCGACCATAGCGCCCGAAGTATTACCGCCGATCGATCGACGCGCAGCGTTGTTTTCAAGGTGCGGACAACCAGCGGCGGCAAGCTCTATGCAACGACTCGCGTCGTTGTGTTGACCGATGCCAAACAAAAGCCTATCCCGTGGGATGAGGTCGACGCCGCGCAAGCCGCGCAGCCCCGCGAATCAGATACGCAATTTGCGATTGAGGAACTAGCCAAAGCGTTGGCCCATTCGTCAACGTCGAGCCTAAGCGCTGAAGAGCGCCAGCTTGTCGACGATGCCTGTTATACCGGCTATGCCTACATTTCCTCAACGTCTCAATTTGGCTGGACCGACAAGGGCCGCCAATTCTATTGCAAGTTCCTAGAAGCACAAAGGGCCACCAATGCAGCCTAGTATCAATTCCGGGCTCGACAGGTTGCAAGCGCTCAAGGGCGATACCAAGCAACGCGGGCAAGAAATGGAACAACATCGCGACACGTTCGCACGGTTGGCCGATCCAAGCGCCGCGCCGCGTGCCGTGTCATCGTTCAACCTCTTTCAAACGCCCGCAAGCGTCGCCCAATCAATGGTTGAGTGGGCCACGCTACGCCGCAACCTTGGCAGAACCTTGGAGCCAAGCGCAGGGCTAGGGCGTCTTTACAAAGCAGCACGGGCGCACGACGACGTAGCTGATATGGTGCTAGTCGAGCAATCGGCGGAAGTGTTCGCGGAGTTGTGCCG
Source organism: Pirellulaceae bacterium (assembly GCA_046595915.1). Lineage (GTDB taxonomy): Bacteria > Planctomycetota > Planctomycetia > Pirellulales > Pirellulaceae > JBKJSI01. The sequence goes on along the minus strand of JBKJSI010000230.1, from coordinate 3,613 downwards.
CATTGTTGGCACTGACAGCAGCACGCAAACCCGTTGCGGCGACTTCCTAACGGTCGACGGGCTTGGAACTTTCGACACGATTCTAATGAATCCACCTTTCCAACGCAGAACGGATGTTAAACACATTTTGCACGCGGTCAACTTACTGCGCATTGGCGGCGTTCTGGTTGCTCTTTGTGCATCCGGTCCAAAGCAGAAGCGAGAACTTGAGCCCCTAGCGTCTAAGTGGATCGACCTACCCGCCGACACTTTCAAGAGTGAAGGAACGCGGGTCAACGCTTCCCTTTTAGTTATCAAACGCTAAGCGCAGCCCGGCATTGATTCAATGCCTCAACCTTGGAGCCGATGAAATGAAAAGCGTCCCCATGTCAGAGATACGGGCCGCCGCAACTGGCAAATTCTTTTGCCGGTCGAACATGCGGGACTTCAAAACCAAGCTAACCCGCAACGGATACCAAGCGCACGCGGGCGGCTATTGGTTTCTAACTGGCGATGGCTCCAAGCATGGGCCTTGCCTTTGGTCGATTCGCTTTATGATGCCCGAAGGCGACGTCGCAACTGTTGGCGAATATCGAGGCTACCTAAGCGCAGAGCTTGCCCGTGAACAATTGAAAGCATGGGCGGCGTTGCCACTGCCTCCAAGATTCTGGCGGCTCTTTAACATCATCCGGCATTGTGTTTCACACCAAGAGCCGGAAAACCTTTCGCATTGGTGCGGCGATGCTGGCGTCGAGGTGCTTTGGCCACATGGCGAAGCGCCGATCCTAAACGAGCTTATCCAATGGGCGGACCACTTCTAATGTCAAACCAAGAGCTAACGGCCGCGCTTGTCAAGCTCATTGAAGCCCTGGACATGCTGAAGGCCGACGTTGTGGAACTACTTCAAAGCGCGAAAGGCCGTCCCGATGACTCTCAAGCAAGTTAGCCAAGTCGAATTTTACGCAATGATGGATAGGGACGTTCACCCGCAACCTGTCGGGCCGTGGCCCTATACCTCAATTTTCAAAACGCCGGGCGGCGTTGAGTTTGGCCGCATCGTCCCCGCAAAGGATGAGCCCCGCGCCAATGAATACTTTTTGGTTGAGCATCTTATCGACAAGGCCGCCATGCGTGTGGCCCACGAAAAGCGAATCGCTCACCTAACCAACAAGCGCGAAGAGTGGGCACGGGACTCAATTTATTACAAGACAATGACGGCGGACATTCAAGCAAACGCGGAAGCTCTGGAGCGCCTGAAATGATTCACATCCCAACACTTGAACCGCGTTGCAATAGCTGGGTAGTGAGCCGCAAGAATGGCGAAGTCGTTGGCGAGTTCTACGAACGCCGCAACGTGGAGAAGTTCAACCCCGAAACTTGTATCGTTGAAACTGCCTTGACCTACCTTGGGCGAGCCAATCAAGCAATCGTAAGCGCCTAACCCCGGCATTGATTCAATGCCACAACCTTGGAGACAACCATGCTACTAGAACGAGTAACCCACGCCGCGAAGATGGGCGGCAAGTTGAACGATGAACTTTGGACGGAAGCGCATGAGGCCATCGGCGAACACTACAAGGGCAAGCGTTGCCCTCTCCCATTACCGGGCCGCGACCCTTCCCACGTTGCCGCGAACGACTTGGAAGGCTTCCTAGCCTATGGCCTCATGTGCTGTTGGCCGTCGCATACCGATTCAATGAACGAAGATTGGTACGACGATCAACCGTTGACCTTTGGTCAGGTCCAAGAGCTACGCGGCTACTTCCTTGACCTAGTCCTAGACGTGGCCGCTCGATACAAAGTCGAGCGAGACTATCGCGGTGACCTGGACACCGAACACCAACACATTTTTGTTGGCGACACTATCATAACTTGGTACGCCACCTTCCTTGACGACTGCCTCATGTTTGAATTGTCCAATTCACACGACGGCACGACTGACAGCATCTTCCTTGAGTACGAAGCGCTGAAGGCCGTGGCGACCAAAGTAACCAAGGCTAGGAAGGCCCTTAACCGTAAGGGGAAACCAACCTGAAAACTTTTTACTCCGACCCGGCAACCAAGTTCCTGTCGACCTTGTCGAAAGACGCGCTGATCGACATCATTATCGACTCACACCGAACCCACGACGGTCGCAACGGCGACGAACCAATACTAGCAGCGGAGATTGAACAATGGACGCGAACAATTCGGGAAGCCAGACGCCAAACGAACTGAGGTTCTACTCCGCCTACGTCGTGACCACAGGCTCCGACCCTTGGAAGTGGAGCCAGCGATTTGAGAAGGCAGGCCAAGCGCAGGCGTTCGGCAAGGCCAAAGTCCAGGAAGGCCAGGCGGTTATCGCCTTTGTCGTTAAAGCACACGGTAACGATCGTGAGATCATTAACGAGATGACTTTCCCCTTGGTGGCTCGCAAGGCAATCGAGCGGTTCCAGGAACTCGTTGTGAAAACCAAGTAAAAAATTTTCGACCCTATTGACTCATGCCATGAGTGACTACACTAGACTTCAAGACAAGAGGACATGCGATGTTTATTCCCGAATCCTTGAAGGTGACTTATGTAAACCTAGTCGCGGAGAAGCTCGCGACTTACAAGCGCAAGACGTCGTTAGACGTTAAGCGCAGTGAGGCATGGGCACAAGCGCAGATGGGCGACCTCATCCACAAGTGGCTTCGCGAGAACTACAGCGACTTCATCACTTGGGATTACAACCGCGATAGGCGTTGTTATGAGTACTCGTTTGTAAACCACGGCAATCGCGGCATCAACGCGGTTGCCCGCACGATGAAGGAACTGAGCAACCTCATCACGCTCAAGAAACAATTCGGCGAAGGCCCGTTCACGCTGGAACAACTCGACACGATGTTCGCAACGATGGACAAGGCTAAGCGACACATCCTGAGCCGCAAGGATTACGACGTCGTCAAGCAACGGATGATAGCCGAGGAAATCGAGAACATAGATTCGTGCATCGACGATTGCGAATTCCGATTCACCAAGGAACTGGCGGCGGAACTCGTTAAGCGCCACGGCAAGTGGGATGAGTATGGCATCAGCGTCAAAGTCGTCGACTACGGTGTCGATCACCTCATCACTGAGGACCAACGCAAAACCTACAGCCACGTATATGGCGAAGTCCTGAAAGACGGCCATTACTTTTTCTCTGGAGACCTAACCTGCCCTTATGCGGAACTCCTCATCTACAGCGACGAAGCCCGTGTCATCGCCGAAGCCTATGAGCGCGGTTGGTCGTCCATCGAATTCAATGGCCACATCCTCTCATGGGAACGGGAGCGACCCAAGCCAAGCCCGAAAAACAGAACCTTCAACTTCGCGGCATAGCGTCTACGTCCGCATTGGTGTGGCGGGCGAGCCTGAGGTGTTCAAGAACCTTGGGCAAGCTATCCGCTACCTGAACAACATGCGAGTCGGATGCCCCACCGATTGGATGGAGCAAGGATTCGAGACAGAGAACTATTGGGGCGAGGACTATGTCACATGCCACTGGTGTAACGACCGTGGTGACTACGTCGGAGCCATTCAACTCGACGAGCGTTTTAACCTTGAGGAGAACTACCTGTGATCGGAACAACAGTCGTCTACCGCCCCTTCGGCAAAGCAAAGAATCCACGC
>JBKJSI010000008.1:0-4699 GCA_046595915.1 Pirellulaceae bacterium | reverse complement strand
CGTCTGTCATTGCTTCGTCGAGCATGAGTTCTGTGGGGATGACGAGTTCATCGCCATGCAGCGTGTGATTCTCACGCTCCCAAACAAAACCCCGCTCGTTGACGATGATGACTTCCGCCATGTCGAGTGAGCTATAGGTGTTCGCTTTATCGAGAGCGCGGATGATCGCTTCGACCGGCGTGCGAGCCATCGTGATGATGCGGAAGTTAGGGCCCGATTCGACGTAATACTTGGTCTGGGTCATGGCAGTGTTTGTATCGTTGTTCATGTCGTTATACATAGCGGCGATTCCTTTCGAGATGGTCTGGCGTCCTTGTTCGTCTGCATCATTGGCGGCGATCTTTTTTGATCACCTTTTGATACAAGACTTATCGCAGGAGGGTGGACACGTTAGGTCCTAGGCCAAGTAAATTTCAGAGACAATTTCAAAAAACTTTGGCGGTTGCCACTTCTACGATCGCAGGCGCACCAAGGAGCCACCCGCAAAGCGACGCTCATCCCTAAGAAACAGCGTTTCGTTCCACTCGCAGCCGAATCATCCCTGGCCGCGTTTCGTCGCACAGTAAGAATACGGCAGCCCGCACAATCGGTTCAATCAGGCGAGCTTTGGCGAATAGTTTTTCCATGCTAGCAAAGTCGGCTTCGCTAGCAGCGAGCATTACCTTTTCCCCTCAATCACTGCCGGAATCTCTTTTCCTTCCGCATAGAACTTCATCGAGATCGAATTCACACAATGACGGGTGTTCTTGGCGGTCATTCGCTCACCCTCGAAAACGTGCCCCAGATGCCCGCCGCAGTTCTTGCAGACAATCTCGGTACGGCTTCCATCGATGTCAGGAACACGCTTCACGGCCCCGGGGATTTCATCATCGAAACTGGGCCAGCCGCAGTGGCTATCGAATTTGTCCTTGGATTCATATAGCCTCGCATTACAGCGCCGGCACACATAAGTTCCCGCTTCGTGATTGTCGGTGTATTCACCGACACCCGCTCGTTCGGTTCCCTTGTGGATGATCACTCGCTCTTCGTCCCGAGTAAGCGGGTTGTATTCCGTTGCCATGGCGTCCTCGCTTGCGTTTGAATCTTGCGCCGATGTTTCTGATGCACTGCTCGACGCAGCGGTTACGGTCGGTTTCTCATTGGAAACCGGAGTCCACGTCGGTGAACAAGCTGCAAACAGTAGAAGGCCACAGAGCACATTGGCGGCCGGCGAAACACCCCGCCTTGCTAGTCCAAAGTCAACTAAGCGCATTGATCGTCCCCCATGCCATTTGAGTCATTGAAGTATGACTTAGGGGGACACCTTCAGGCAAGTCGAGGAATTGGCGCTACTAAAAATCAACCTGAGCTCGAATGCCAAAGATGTGCGCCTGGCTATTTAAGCCTGCCGCGGCTGCATTTGGGGCGATCCCGGCTTGGGTCCAGGAGTAGACGTGATTGAAGACGCATTTGCAGTAGGGATTGATGTACCAATTCACGCCGGTCGTCAGATTCTCCATATCGCCGCCATTGATGTTGCCATTGGTGAGGTCGATATAGGAGAGCCGTGACGTGAGCTCCCAGGCGCCGTAGCCGCCTCCACGCTTGAAACTATTGAAGGGCATAACGCGATCGATCGCGCCTGCCTTGCGGTCGTAGGGCCGATGTTCGCCGGTGAGGAAATACCCCACCGTTAAGTAGCCGCCATAGAGCGCGGCGGTGGGTAAAACCCTTTGATCAACAACCGCCGCCATGCCCTCGGCTTGAACCGATAGGGGGCCCGCAACCCAGAGTGCTTCTGTGCCAAACGTGTGGACATGATCGACGTTAAGGATCGCAAATGTGTCGACGAAGAAGGGTGTGCCCAGAAAAATTCCGGGAAGCAATTGATTCGTGGTTCCGCCCGTGCCAGGCAGTGGCGCGAATTCGCCGACGAACAATTCCGGCACCGAGCGAAAACGGACGGCGTCGCGAGGGGGACTATTGAGATAGTAGCCGCCGCCGACATGCAAGTAACTGTCGTTGCAATCTTCGTCATACCACAAGAGGTGCGTCAATCTCCCGGACATCCCATTTCCGCCATTGGTGCTCAGCGAGCCGCCAAACTGGTCTTGTCCGGTTCGGAAATAAGACATGGCCCAAGTTGTGTTCAAGTCTTCTGCATGATCATAAAAGCCAATACCGAGATGGCGGAATGGCGTGAAGGCCTGGAAGGTGGAAGAGCGTTCCATCATGGTCGTGTATCGAAAGCTACTCACCACTTCGAGACCGAAGGGTTGCTTCCATTGCCCCACTCGGACGTTGCCCAAAATGGGGATGTCGGTCGTTTCGACCCAGAGATCGGTAAAGGTTGGTCTGCCGAAAAATGCAAAGTCCATTTGCATGAACGCGTTCATGTTGTCAGTGACAACTGCCTTGGCGCCTAATCGCGCGCGACGAAAGTCGGCGCCATTTTCAATGAGCCCATACGTGGCCAGGTTTTGTTGATTCTGATTGAAGACCACGCCATCGGCTTGAAATACACCGCTGACCGTAACAGCTGGCAACTTCGCTTTGGCGGCATCCGCGGCGGCGAGTCGTTTTTCGATCGCTTTGAATCGTTCTTCGAAGGGATCAACGACCGGCGGCGGTCCTGCGGGTTGCTGCGTTGCTTGATCAAGATAGCCTTCTTCCCCCTCGCCTTCGTTCGCGGGACTGGGTCTACCGCCAAGAAAGACATGGCGTTCATCCGGTCCCTGCTCGGCGTAGGGCGCTGATTCTTGGGGATCCTGAGCGAAGAGTGGCGATGAAATCGCTGCTAGCGCGAGCAAGGCAATGATTCGGTGGCGCTGCAACATAGGACGGGCTCCGATCCAACGAGAGAGACATCGTTTCCTGATGTGTCATCGGAGCACACTTGAAAGCTGTAGCTACATTACAAGTTATTTCGGACTTACTCCACCCAAATTGCCCAGCCTCGGGGCTGGGCAATGATGGCATAGCGCTGCATTGATAGCAGTTTAGCGTCGTCCGGCGGTCACGAGCGGCAGATCGTCGCTTCGGAAGGGTGATGCGGGCAATCCACTCGCGTCGAGAAGCGCTGGTTCGCTTGTTTCATCCCAGGCGAAGCGGACCATCGTGGGGCTTGCGACGCCTGCGGCCTCAACGACGACCGTATCGCCATCAATGACGGCCTTCGCGGGAACGAACATGCCATCCGCGCCGGCGACTTGGAAGAGGGTCAAGGTCTTTTCATCTTTCACTTGAAGGCCGCCTTCGGCGCCGTGGAAGTGAACGCGGATTTTGTTTCCCTCGGTAATGACGTGGTTGAAAAAAGGGCCGCAGCAGTCGACATCCTTTTTGCCATAGGTTCCAGCGAGAGCCCAGAGCGCCAGGCGCCGGCCTACTTCTTGTTTGTTCTTGGGGTGGATGTCTTTCACGTCGCCGATGTCGGTGGTGACCGCCATGCCGGTGTTGGCCACATTCTTCAGCGTTTTCACTTGCGATTCCCATAGTTCGCAAAGCTCTGACTTGGGATTGTTGCGATCGTAGTCGTAGGGCGCGAGTTGGACGAAGATAAAGGGAAAGTCGCCTTGGCCCCAATGTTTGCGCCAATCGCGGATCATCGCGGGGAAGAGTTCGACGTATTGCTCGGCTCGGCCGACATTGGACTCACCTTGGTACCAAATCGCGCCGCGGATGGAAAAGGGAACGAGCGGGTTGATCATTTGATTAAAGAGCACCGCAGGCTGATTGGGGTTGCCATCTTTGAATTCGACGCCGCGATCAAGAATCGCTTTGAAGTCGGGGTCGGATTCCAGCGTTGGCTTACTGGTCCAGGCTTCGCAGAGGGTGCCGCCCCACGAAGTGTTGATAATTCCGACCGGCACATTCAGGTCTTGGTGAAGCTTTCGTCCAAAGAAGTAAGCGACGGCGGAAAAGTCTTTGGCGGTCTCTGGCGTGCATGCCGCCCAGGGAGTGACTCCGCAATTTTCTTGCGGCGTCGCGGCGACTTTGCGCGTTACTGAAAAGAGCCTAATGTTGGGAAAGTTAGCGGCTTTGATTTCCTCTTCTGGATTGAGCGACTGGGCGATCGACCATTGCATGTTCGATTGGCCCGAGGCGACCCAAACTTCGCCGACCAGAATGTCGGTCAATTCGATCTTGTTTTTGCCTTCCACCGTGAGTGCGTAAGGGCCTCCGACAGCGGGACAGGCGACTTCGACTTTCCATTTTTTATCTGCGCCGCCGGTCGCTTCTGCTTTGGCGTCACCGAGAGTGACCGTGACCTTTTCACCTGGCTCGGCCCAGCCCCAGACCTTGACGGGCATTTTTTGCTGGAGAACCATGTGGCTCGAGAAGATCGAGGGGAGTGAAACCTCGGCCTGGGCGAAGTTGGCAAAAGCGAGGCAGCTCGAGAATGCGAAAACGCTTAGCAACCATCTGGGGTAGGATTGGGTTTTCATGGCGCGTCCAACGGGAGAGGAAATAAAGTAGCGGAGTGATGCTCTTCCATTCGAACTCTGTTTGAATCGAAAAGCGTCGGCCTGATTGTAGTTGGATGAAGTGGAGCTTTCTACGCCTTAAAAGGGCGCCGCCTGATGGCAGACAACCTTTCTCCCCACTCGCGCAGCAAAGCGATGGCGGCAGTGAAAAGTATGGGAACTACTCCGGAACTTCTCGTTCGGAGATCCGTGCATGCGCTAGGTTACCGGTTTCGACTTCACGATGCGTCGCTGCC
>JBKJSI010000072.1:0-3243 GCA_046595915.1 Pirellulaceae bacterium | reverse complement strand
TCAGCGTCGGTCTTGGCGCCGCCGGTTCCGGTGTTGCCCAGGTCATTCGTTGTGATGGCGAGAATATCCGAGGTGACGCCCGAGTTGGCCGTGTATCGTGAATTCAAAAGCGCTGTGTTGATGCTTGACTGAGTCCCATCAAAAGTCATGTTGTTGGAAGTATTCGCGCCGGAGACAAACGTGAGCCCCGCGACGGTTCCGAGCTGCAATACCCCGCTATTGACGCGAAGGGTCACTCGCAATTTTGCCGTGCCGGCATCTGCGTCGCTGATGGAGATGCGATTGGATGTGCCAAAGATTACCTGTCGAACTTGGGCTGTGTAGGACTGAGCGCCGGGGACGCTATTGACCGGCGCCTTGTTCGCGGTTGTCCCCGCGAGCGCGAGGTTAACCGTATCGCGGTCGGTCTTGGGTCCGCCGAGGCCCGTGTTACCCAAGTCGTGCGTGTCGATGGTCAGCACATCGGAAGTCGTCGTCGAGTTCGCTGTGTATTTTAAGTTGAGCAGCGCATTGTTGACATTCGTCGGTGTGCCATCGAACAACATGTACTTGGTATTGTTCGCTCCACTCACGAACGTCAGCCCCGTGGTCGAGCTCAGCTTCAAGACTCCGTTGTTGACGAAAACAGTGACGCGCAGCTTGCCGGACCCGACGTCGATGTCGCTCGTGGAAATCGAATTCAAGGGAGCGAACGTCACTACTCGATTTGCGGTGGTGAAAGTTTGGACTCCCGGCACCACATTGACCGGCGCATCATCCACCGCGACGACGGTTGCCGTCACAGTCGCTTGGCCATGAACTCCATTGCTATCGACGGTGAAGTATTTGAACGTCTCTGTTCCGCTGAAATTGGCGGCCGCGGTATAGGTCAATGATTTTCCACCGTTATTGATCACGACCGAACCGCCTGCGCTGATATCGCCAATCGCTTCGATCGTCCAGCGCGAAGAGCCGCCGGTATCGTTGGCGAGGACATCGAGCGCAATTCCGGTGTCTTCATTCACACTCGTGATGTTGTTGGTCAGCGCGATGGTCGAAGCGATGGGGAGTGAAAGCGAGCCAAAAACGACATCGGTCGAGGCGACGGGGCCGAATCCCTGCAGGGAAAAGATGCTGCCTACGAGTTCGCCTGCGTTGGTGCTAAAGGTCAGTGTTCCGGCAGCGTCGGCGCGAAAGCGCATTTGGAAGAATTGCACGTTGGCGTCGAAGTAATTTGACGTGGTCGTGGCGCCTACCTCGTCGATATTCTTGATCGCGTTTTCGATCAAGTTGACGCCGCTGCGGTTGTTGGGATATAGCGGGCTAAAAACCACGTCGCCGACGGAGCCAGTTTGAGGAGTTACCGTCAGCAGGTCATTGTTGTTCACGGCCAGATCAAAGTAGGCCGATTGCACTCCGGTGGCGCTCGTTCCGCGTAGATCTTGGACCGACGCGTTGAGGTAATATTCCCGCCCTTGCACCAGCGAGGTCACGGACTGGCCCAACAGATCTGTCGCGGCGAGCGACACTTGCACCATGTTGGCGAGCAGGTTGCGGTGTTCAAGGGATTCGAGGGTGAGGCGACGCTGGGCGATTCGCATGAAGGCGGAATGACGAGAATGAACGCGGTTCTGACGAAGCATCGACATGTGGAAATCCTCTGCCTTTCGCGGCATTTGTTTGCCAAATCGGCTGAAGCCAACCCGCAATTTCCATTTTGCAGGATAACGAAAGCAATGTCGATTCGACGGTGACTTGGTCTACGGTATCGCGAATATCTTGTTCACTATTGCGGGTTTGATGGGCAACTGCTGTGCCGCGTTCGGAACGATGAAGCTTGGTGTGAGAATTCATACCTCTATCTTGCCAGAACCCCAGGCCGATTGCTTGGTTATCGCTGAAGGAAAGATGAAGCGTGGCGGGACGCCTGGGGTAACGCGGTTTGAAAAAGGGGTTGTTTTTGCGAAGTGGCCCAATCGGCCCAACTTGGCCACACTCTAGCGAAGAGGGCCAGTTCGGGGCGCGATCGGCAAGTTCGATATTCTAAAGGACTTAAGGTGGAGTGTTTTCAAAAAGGGCTTGTTTTTGGCAGATGATCAAGATGCTCAAGATGATCACTATCTGGGACAGGTGGTCAGCAGGTGATCAAGATGATCAAGTTAAATGGGTGTTTGAGGAGTGGAGCGAGTTCGCAGCTTACTATATCAAAATCACCTACTTATTTTGACGGCGCGGTAGGGGCGAATGCCAATAGGAAAGCGTTTTTCCATGTTTTTCCATCGATTCGTGTGACCGCAGATCGAGCAGGCGCGTTGCCGGATTGCTCGGACGCCGCTGCAATATCCGCAATGAGCGGGCAGTTCCCACCGCCGATTTCGAATCGCGCCTGCGGGTAATAGTTGGGTGTGAACGGAGGCGTTCAATTTGCATGCCGTTTGCAATGCATGGAGCAAGTCAGCGGCGGGACGAGATGTCGCCGTTAGCTTGTGCAGCGCAGCCTCGAAGATCGCCGTTGTGATCTCGAGTCGCTCGCCACCAAGGGGCGAGTCGGCCCAAATTCCATACCATCGCGGGCTTGTCACGGGAATGAGAGCGTTTTTCCAGTTGGGCGATTCAAGTTCCGCTTCGAGAGCCGCCATGAAGTCGTTGCTGCTTTCACTACGAGAGAAGATTCCAATACACTTCGGGAAAGTAGTGGCTTCGCCATTGGCGGGGCAACTCCAACAGGCCACACCTCGTGGATCGACGACGCCATAATAAGCAAGCACTTCTGCGAAATCGAATTCATAGATGCCGCGCGCTGAATGGGCGATCGCTTTTTCGCCAACCAAATTTCCATTGGCAAACGCTTCGCCAACCGCTGCTAAGGGACGCAGTTGTCGCAGGACCAATTCAAGATCATCGCCCCGATGCTGTTCGCGCGGTCCGCACTGGTAGTCGATCGCCCAGCGCAAAAATTCTGGCGTTTCGTCGCCTTCCGCCAGCGGTGTGAAGAAATCGCCGGGCGATTCCAAGTGAAATCGCGCCATCACTCTTCACTCAGGAGCGAGGCCAAGTGGGCTGTCGAGTCGAACTGGGCGAGTGCAATTTTCACGGATGTTACTACGGGGACGGCGAGGACCATCCCAATCACTCCCCAGAGTGCGCCGAAGAGGCCGATGGAGAGGAGCAAGATCACGGGACTAACGTTGAGTTGTTGGCCGGAGAATTTGATTTCGGCGTAGTCGATCCAGAAAAAGCGGTTCGCGACGAGCAGCAGCGCCA
>JBKJSI010000873.1:0-12519 GCA_046595915.1 Pirellulaceae bacterium | reverse complement strand
GGCTTCGACGACAAGATCACTCCGGCCGCCGCCGCTTAGCTACATGTCAAAACTCAGATTTACATGTTCAGTACCTTTCAACTGAAGAGAACAAGGGGACGAACTGACGCACCAAAGGCACGGAGATCCAGAGTCATCCAGGCGCGTGAAAACGAGATCAGGTCAATGATCATTTCCAGCGCGTCGCGTGGTTAGGAAAAACTACAGTATGTCGAAGCCAAGACCACATTTCGTCCTCGTGACAATCTGGGAGCATATCGAACCGATCGCTCGCGGAGACCGCTACGAAGACCCGCTGCATGACGCGCTGGGGGAAGAGGATTTGGCGATCGTCGGTGGAGGATCTTCGTTTACCAAAAAGCTAGGCATCGAGTACGTCAACGTCGAACTCGAACTGACAAGCCTCACCTTCATTCCCAAGATCATCGATACGCTCGAGCAGCAAGGAGCGCCGAAAGGCTCAGATCTGAAGTACACCGTTGAAGGCAAAGACACGGTACTGGAATTTGGAACCACAGAATGCTTGGCGTTATTTCTCGATGGGGTAAACCTACCCCAGGAGGTTTACCAGTCAGCGGACATCGATGAACTCGTGGAGCGACTCCTTGAAGCATCCAAAGGTCAGGCGGAGTTTCGAGCATCGTGGTCCGGAGATTCGGAGACGTCGATTCACTTCTTCGGCGACAATGCCGACAACCTATTCAAATTGATGGAACCCGTGCTCACGGCGTACCCCCTGTGCCGCAATGCAAGAGCTGTCCTGCGCCACGGAAATCCGAACCAAAGCCCCCGAGAGATCCGCATTCCACTGAACTGATTTGCTAGAATCAGGCAGTCAGCCGAACGATTGCTGAAGACGACCTTGAGGTGGCAGTATGTCTGAGGCTTCATATCTACCAACAAAATGGGCCGAAGTACGCCCGGAAGATAGAGGCGTTCTTGAGCGCGAATTGGCACGCGAAACCTGCCCGGGACACCCGCTGCATTCCGTAGGTGTCAAAGCACTCTACCGAAGATACCCGCACGACGATGTGTTGTTCGAGGTTTTTGACTCGGACTTTCAATATTACTGCGTCCATCTTACATGGTCTGAGGAGTCAGATCCAAATTGGCCCTTCATTACGCGATTCCGGTCGCTTGAAGATTTCTGCGATAACTATCAGATGACAAGAGAGATCACCGACGAAGACCCAAGATGGCAACTTGAAAAATGGCGGTTTTTTGAACCCGATGCCGCCTAGTGAAGCGAAAGAGACAAAGGTGTCAAAGACAAAGGTGTCAGGAACCTTTTCCATTCCACACGGAAGCGCAATCAAAAATCCCAATGGAAATCCAACAAACAAAGACGCTGATAGAGAGCGCCGAAATCGAATTCTTGTGTTCAACTTGCAACCAAATCAGCGTCACCGACGCACTCAAGTTCAAGATCGTCGACAAGTATTTTGGCCTCATCCCCATTTGGGTATCGCATGAGACGGTGATCAAGTGCCCCGAGTGCTCGACGTCGCAGCACACCTCCATTCCCTTGGACCGATTACGCCAATTGTCGCCCGAGGAAATCGGCAAATCGTTTCGAGTTCGACTTGGCCTCATTCCCAAATTCCTCGTCGTAGCCGGATGGCTCATGCTTTGCTTCCCGCCGATGGCCCTAGGAATGTTAACCGGCGCCTGGTTCTTCATCCCAAGCGCTTCGAAGGGTTGGTCTCGTGGTGCGTTGGTCGGAATCATCGTCTCGGGGCTAGCGACAGCGGTCTTCGCCGTATTCGCAACGATCGGAGCAATCCAAGGAAAGTAATTGGATTGGTGTCTCGGTCGGTTCATTGGTGAATCACATGTACGGCGTCCCAAATGACCTTCCGTTGCAGCGTTTCGTCGGCGATTCCATCTGCCAGATAGCGATCGGGCTGCACAGTATCTATTTCCATTTCAATATGGCCGGGAGTATCAACGTTGACGGCGGACGGTGGCAGATTCTCGATGCGACCGGGGCGATTGTTGACGAATCGATCGAAGGCCCGCCATCCTCACGCCAGCAATACCGAGTGCATGTCATTTTCGATAGCGAAGTGACGAAATTTGACATCGATGCTCCGCACTCGGTCACTCTTTCATTTGCAAACGGTCACAGGCTTACGATCTACGATGACTCAGAGCAATATGAGTCATTTTCGATTCAGCCGGAGGGCATTATTGTTTGATAATGAATCCAGTAAAGTAGCTCATACTCCCGCCTGACTCCCTTCCTCAAGGGAAGCGCCATGATCGAGCCGAACGGACCCAATGCCAAAATCTTGTTTCGTGTCCCTCAGGACGACGGTAGCGCGAAGGTGGAAACACTTTGGGCCACGGATCTCGGTGGCAATGAGTTCCAACTCGACAACTCACCCTTCTATGCCTACTCCGTCTCATGGCGAGATGTAGTCTTTGCGCCTCGCGATACCAATGAAGGATTTCCTACGTTTCAAAGGGTCGTGCGAAAATCGGGCAATCGCACAATACGGTTGCTGCTTTCGGAGCCAGCCCAACCTGGCAATGCGTCGAATGCTGTTCTTCAGGGGCTTGTAGAGCTTGGTTGCGGTTATGAAGGTGCATACAATAAGTACTTCTCAGTCAATGTACCGGCAGCGGTCCTCCTCGATCACGTCCGCGAATATCTGATCCAGTCGGGAGTTCATTGGGAACACGCAGACCCAACCTACGCAGAGCTGTACCCACATGACGCGTAACTCTTCGCAAGCAGTTCGTGTAGCTTCGGCCACATAACAAGTCGCTACGGCTCAGCGCCGCAAGTGACGCAGGTTAGACTCCCGCCCAACTCCCTCCTCCGTGCCTCCGCGTCTCTGTGAGAACCCAATGACTCCCCGCGAACACCTAAACACCGGGTACCCCAGGTTGGTGTACTCACAACCTGGGTTTACCGGAAGCATCAAACCGAATTCAGCACCAAATCGGCGGCTGAAGTGTGCCCGGGGACTACCAGTGAAGTAGCTCAGACTCCCGCCCAACTCCCTTCTCCGTGCCTCCGCGCCTCTGTGAGAACCCAATGATTCGACGCGCTGGAGTGCTACGAACATTCAGCAGGTAGCTCAGATTGATCGCACTCGGCAATCCAGGCGCTGCAGGCGCCATCGACGCGCAGCTTGCCTGCCAAGAATATCGATTCTGAGAACCCACTCCGAAAACTCCTAAAGACTCCATCGCAAAAAATCGCAAACCCGTTACCAATCCACCCCATCTGGCCAGTAAGGCCTAGCCCATCTCCTTTCTCCTGCACCCTCCCTTCCGCGTTTCCGCCCTTCCCTGTTTCCGCGATAAAAATCCCCCGCCATTTCCTCCGCGAACCCCACCGTCCTCCGCGTTAAAAAGTATTAAAGAGTAGTTGCAAAGCGACTGCACCTACGACCGCGCCCGTCGTCAGCCACCAAAGGCCACCAGCCCCGTGAGCCAGCCAGATCGGCCACCAGCCACCAACTCGCCCACTCGAAGATGCGCCCCAAGATGCGCGTCCCCCGTGAGCGCGCACCTTCGGCATCTTGGCATCTTCGCAAAAACAAGCGGTTTTCACGCCCCGCCTAACTTGCGCGCTAACTTGAGGCCCCCGCCGAGTGCGCGCAAGACTACAAGACTGCAAGATTGGAAAAACAAGCCCTTTTTGAAACCCGCCCGCAAGTTACGATGAACCCATGAATACGTCCGGAATAAACACAGTTTACGACTACGACGTGGTGATCATCGGCGCCGGCCACGCCGGAACCGAAGCCGCCCTTGCCGCCGCCCGCATCGGCGCCCAAACCGCCCTGCTCACGACCAATCTCGACACCGTCGGCCAAATGTCCTGCAACCCTGCCATCGGCGGCGTCGCCAAGGGCCAAATCGTCCGCGAAATCGACGCCCTCGGCGGCGCCATGGGCCTCGCCATCGACCGCACCGGCATCCAGTTCCGCATGCTCAACGTCCGCAAAGGCCCGGCGATGCACTCGCCCCGCGCCCAAGCTGACAAACGCGCCTACCAAGGCGAAATCAAACGCCTCGTCGAAATCCAGCCCAACCTCGACCTCCGCCAAGAAACGGTCGAAGACATCATCACGGAAGACACGCCCGACGGCCCGCGCATCGTCGGCGTCAAAGTCCGCGGCGACGTCACCTACCGCTGCCGCGCAGTCGTCATCACCACCGGCACTTTCCTCGCCGCCGTCATGCACACCGGCGAAGTCCAAACCGCCGGCGGGCGCGGCGGCGAAGGCACCACCACCGGCATCTCCGCCGCCTTCAAACGCCTCGGCTTCCGCGTCGCACGCTTCAAAACCGGCACCCCCCCGCGCCTCAGTGCCCGCACGATCGACTACTCGCAGCTCGACCTCCAACCGGGCGACGACATCCCCGAGCCCTTCTCGTACCTGCACGACACGCTCAACGTCGAACAAATGCCCTGCCACATGGCCCACACGAACGAGGCCGTGCACGAACTGATCCGCGCCAACCTCCACCGCGCCCCCATGTACACCGGCCAGATCAAATCGGGCGGCCCGCGCTACTGCCCCTCGATCGAAGACAAAGTCGTCCGCTTCGCCGAAAAACCGTCGCACCAAATTTTCCTCGAGCCCGAAGGCCGCCAAACGCAGGAAGTTTACGTCAACGGAATTTCAACGAGCCTCCCGCGCGACGTGCAGGACCAAATCATGAGGCTCATCCCCGGCCTCGAGCGCGCCAAAATCATGCGTTACGGCTATGCGGTCGAATACGACTTCTGCCCGCCCGACCAACTCAAACCCTCGCTTGAAACCAAAAACGTCGCGGGCCTTTATTTCGCGGGCCAGCTCAACGGCACCACCGGCTACGAAGAGGCAGGCGCACAAGGCCTCATGGCCGGCGCCAACGCCGCGCTTGAGGTCGCCGGCAAATCCCCGCTCATCCTCGGCCGCGAGCAAGGCTACATCGGCGTCCTCATCGACGACCTCGTGACCCTCAGCGTCGACGAACCTTACCGCATGTTCACCAGCCGCGCCGAATTCCGCCTGCTCCTCCGCCACGACAACGCCGACCGCCGCCTAACGCCGCTCGCCCGCGAAGCCGGCCTCATCGACGACAATCGCTGGGAGCGACTGAAACAAAAAGACGCCCGCATCAACTCCACACTCGAAAAACTAGCCACAACCTGGGTCGAAGGCGTCACGCTAGAACAATTCCTCCGCCGCCCCGAAACCCTCTGGGCCGACGTCGTCGCCCGTGCGCCCGACCTCGCCGAAACCCCGCGCGACGTGATCCGCCAACTAGAGATCGACGTGAAGTATTCGGGCTACGTCGACCGCCAAAAAGTCCAAGTCGCCAAGCAACAGAGAATGGCCGACAAACGCATCCCCGACCGCATCGACTACTCCAAGTTCATCCACATCCGCACCGAAGCGAGAGAAAAGCTCTCCAAAGTCCGCCCAGCAACGCTCGCCCAAGCCGGAAGAATCAGCGGCATCACGCAAGCCGACGTCGCCCTGCTGCTGACCTACCTAGAAAAGGGCTTCGGCCCCAAAACCTCCGTGCCAAATACGTAGCTCAGGCTGTACCTGCCGAACCCTCTGAAGAAACATCGCCAGGCACGGCCTGATCTCCAGTAGTAACACCCGCAATCAATCGCCCCAGCTCGCTCACCGCCCGGCTAAGCGACTGCGCCGCCATTTGAAAATTCGTATGCGAGGAAACTTCCGGCTGAATCTCCGCAAATGTCTTTGCGGCTTTTCTCAGCCGGGAGAATTTCTTCGTCGCCAGCTTGAGATAGGTCTCCGCGTCACCCGCCTTTAGCGGCGCCCCGAGTGCCAGCATGTAGTCATAGAGGTCGCGATGCACCTCGGCGAGTTCCTCGTCGGTCTGCGATTCGTCCGAGTGCTTGAGAAACGCCCGCACCATCCAAACATGGGCGAGCTGCGCGTCGATCGCTTCCATTCGTTCCAGAGAGGTCATGGGTCAACTTTCCAAAACGCGAACTAGGTCGGGTGACGCCAGATGGTAGTGTTCTTAACTGGTTCTTTGACCCCAGCGACCTCTTTCGCTTCCTTCCCTTGATGCGTTTCTTTCGGTGGCGGTTCTGGCGCGAAAGTGAAAACGATGACGGCTCCAACGACTGCCAAAATGATTCCCGCAAAATAAATTGACATATAGACAGGGTTAGCTCCTTTGAAACTTCCCTGCCAGTATGCAACCCACAGAGTGTTAAACACCGGCGCGCACCCAAACACCATTGGCATAACGTAAGATGGCTTCCCACCGTACGACATGGCCAGAACGATGCCCAATGCGCCAATCGCACCAAGAGCGCCGCCGAGGAAACTAAAGAAGAATCCTTTGCCCAGATCCCACTTGCCGGTCGACTCCCAGCCCATCGAGAGCAGGACTACGGGAACCATCACCGCCACTACGAAATAGGCAAGCCCCACGCAGATGAAAGGTCGCAATCGCCCTCCCATCGGGCCCTGTCCCCAATGCAAAATGGGACCGTAGATTCCCCAGCAGACCGCGGTTAGCGCGATCGATAGGCCAATGGCAAGCGTCTTTTCCATGAAAATCTCCGGCTCGTGTCGGTGTGATATTTAGCGGTCAGGTTTGGCTGGCGTTCAAAATTGGCAGGCCAAAGTTTACCAAAACCGCCGAAATTGGGGCGGGGTGGAATACTAGAGATTCGCTAAATCGGGGCCGAGCTTTCCGGTTTTTCGCCCTCGGGATTCTTCACAAACCGATATCCCGCATCGCGAATCGTAATAAAGTGTCGCGGCGCGCTCGCATCTTGCTCAAAAATCTTCCGCAGCCGCATGATGAACTGGTCCGGCGCCCGTGTTTGGATATTGCCCGTCATGTCCCAAATGTTCTCGAGCAGCTCTTGGCGGGGGATGATCCGCCCCTCATTCATAATAAAGTAGGCCAGCAGCTTGGCCTCCATATGAGTCAAGCGCACGACTTGATCACCGCACTTGGCTTCGTAGGTTTCAAAATCAACCGTCCAGCCGTTGAACTCATACGTCGTGAAGGGCAGCGCCTGCTCGCTCACCGACTCGCGTCGCTTGCCGTAAAGCGTGAAGAGGTTTTTGATGCGACTGAGAAGCTCTTCCAGATCGAAGGGCTTCGTCAAATATTGATTGGCGCCCAGATCAAACCCGCGCGTACGATCTTCCGCGAGCGTTCGCGCGCTCAAAATCAAAATCGGCAATTCCCAAGTCAGGCGGCGAATCGCCTCGCATACGGCATAGCCGCTCATGCCGGGTAACATCAAATCGAGAATGATCAGGTCAACTTCGCCCGGATGATCCTCGACAAATTTGATCGCGGCCGGGCCTTCTCCAAAAACGGTGACACGATAACCCTCGCCTTCGAGGTTGTATTGGATGCCGACCGCCAAATGGCGTTCATCCTCGACGACGATAATGTGCTTACCAGATTTCATCACCCGTTTTCCTGCGGTGTGATTGTTTGTCGCGCGGGCAGTTGAACTTCGAATAGAGTGCCTTTTCCCGGTTCGGAATCTCGGATTCTCACCCGCCCCCGAAGTCGGCTGACGATTGTACGGACAATATACAGTCCCAAACCGGTTCCAGGTTTTTCGCGTTCCAGTTCTGAGCCGAGCCGAACAAAGCGGCCAAAGACTTTTTTCCGGGCCGAGGCGGGAATGCCATTTCCATTGTCGCCAATTTGGACAACCACTTTGCCCTTCAAGAAGTTGACCTGATCATCTTGGCGAATGTCGGGCTGAAACCACCCAGTGACTTCAACTAGCGGCGGCGTTCCCGCGTATTTAACGGCGTTGTCGATCAGGTTGCGAAACACCATCATCACATCGGCTCGTTGCCCGAATACGTAGCACGACTCGGCTTCCAATGAAATTGCATCGCGATCAATTCGAAAACGCCCGCGAACAGAATCCACGCCTTCTTTTAGCACCTTGGGAATGTCGACTTCTTCGCGTTCGATTTCAATTTCGCCGCGTTCCAGCCGCGCCGCATCGAGGATGTGGTTCGTTAACTCATCTAACCGTTCGACGTCATCGAGCATTGTGCGAAAGAACTCGCCTTGCTCGCTGGGTGGCACAGGATGGCGGGTTAACGTTTGCAAGTAGAGCTTAAGCGACGCAATGGGTGACTTGAGTTCGTGCGTCACGCTGTCAACGAAATTCGATTGTCGCCGACTAAGAGTGATCGCCTGAATCGAGATCGTGAGATAGAACGCCGTTCCCACGATGAGCACCACCAGCAGCACCGCCCCGATCGACAGGATTGCCCACCAAAAGCCTCGATTCTGCTCATCCCAACGGGCAATGAATACCGTGACCAGCACCCACCCCACCGTCAGCACGGCGAGTAGCACAAACATGACCGTGGCAAGCGTGATGGGTAGTCGCAGCGTTCGGCGGGAATTCATGGACAAACGGTCAAATTAGGCAGGCGTAACGTCGGTAAAGTACGCTATCTATGCTAAGCACTGGTGCGCCCCCAGGCAATGTTCAACTTCCAGCCTGCCAGCGCCAAATAGATCACCGGGAGATTGCACCCTTTCCCGCAAACGCGATACGATTTCAAGGTATCTCCCCGCCCCCAAGAGCCAGCCATGCGAATCTTACAAATCCTGTGCATCGCGTTTTGCTTTTCGGCAATCCCCTGCTGGGCTGACGAAAAAAGCGCGGCGGCGATCCAATCGCAGCTCGAAAAGGCGGGAGAGAACAAAGCTGAACTTCAATCCGCACTTGATCGCACTCCCGCCGACGAACGCGAAGGCATGGAATTCCTCATCGAAAACATGCCCGAGCGCGACCTGAAATCGCTCAAGGCCGATTACCTGCTTGAGAACTGCCGCCTCGCCTACCAAGCTTGGCGCGAAGCGCCTTGGAAAGAAAAAATTCCCAAAGAAGTTTTTCTCAATGACATACTGCCTTACGCAAGCATCAACGAGGAGCGCGACGATTGGCGAAAGGATTTTTTCGAACGCTTCAAGCCGCTCATCAAAGACGCAAAATCACCTTCACAGGCTGCGACAATTCTCAATCGCCAAGTTTTCCCAACGCTTAAGGTCAAATACTCAACCGGTCGCAAGAAGGCCGATCAGAGTCCAAGCGAGTCGATCGAGTCGGGACTGGCATCCTGCTCTGGTCTGAGCATCATTTTGATCGACGCATGTCGCGCCGTAGGCGTCCCCGCTCGCTTCGTCGGCACGCCGCGCTGGTCCGATAATAGCGGCAATCACTCCTGGGTCGAAATCTGGGACAACGGCTGGCACTTCACCGGCGCATGCGAACCCGCCGGCGATAAACTCAACGACGCCTGGTTTATCGGCCGCGCCGCCGGCGCCAAACGCGATGACCAGACCTACGCGATTTTTGCTTCCAGCTTTCGTAAAACGCCTCAGCATTTCCCGCTCGTCTGGAACCGTGGCAATAAGGACGTCTCTTCCGTTAACGTCACCGACCGCTACACCAACCTCAGCAAGCCAATTCCCGAGGGCCAGAAACAAATCTACTTCCGCGTCACCACAGGCGGAACAAAACGAGTCCGCGCCGAGTTGAAGCTGCTCGACGCAACCGGCAAAGAAGTCTGGAAGGGAACCAGCAACGACGAACGCTTCGACGCCAACGACCACGCAGGCTCGCCACTAAAAATCGGCGACAAATTCCGCATCGAAGCGAAATTAGGGGATGACAGCGAAGGTGTCGACTTCGAAGTGACGAAGGAGAGCGCGAACGTGATCGATATTCACCTTCCGCCAGCTGAGTAACTAAGAGGTTCTGTCACAACCCGCTGCGTAAGCGAGGGATTGCGGCCAGATCCCTCGCTTACGCAGCGGGTTAGGATTAGTTTTGTTAATACCCTAACCCAAGTAGGGCCGAAGCACATTCCCAGCAACTCGAAGCGCCTGTTGGCGGCTTTCGAGCGTTTTGCCGAACGTATCATCCTCGACCTCAATACAAACCGGCCCGCGATAGGTCGTTTCCATCAGCGAACTGAGAAACTTGCCCCAATCCATCTCGCCAAAACCGGGAATTCGCGGCTGATGCCATGCGGCCGGAACATCGAATAGCCCAACGTCATTGATCCGATCGCGGCGCATCTTCACATCCTTGGCGTGGAAGTGAAAAATCTTGTCTTGAAACTCCTTCAGCGGACTCGCCGGGTCCATTTGCTGCAAGACAAAGTGCGACGGATCGTAGTTTAGCCCGAAATTCTTGCTCGGAATATCCGAAAACATCCGTCGCCAAATAACCGGCGTCGTTGCAAGATTTTTGCCGCCCGGCCACTCATCACGAGTGAAGAGCATCGGACAATTCTCGATGCCGATTTTCACATTGTGGTCTTCCGCGAAAGCAATGATCGGCTTCCAGATTTTGAGAAACCGCGGCCAGTTCTCATCGACGCTCTTCGTCCAGTCGCGCCCGATGAAAGTGTTGACGTTGACGAGACCGAGCTTTTCGGCGGCGACGATGACTTTCTTGAGATGGTCGACTGATTTCTTGGAGACGATGGGATCGGGATCAAGCGGATTGGGATAGTAACCGAGCCCGCTCAGCGAGACGGCGTGCTTGTCGCAAAGCGAATGCACATCGTCGACTTGTGATTTGTTCAGCGTGGTGACGTCGATATGGGTAACGCCCGCGAACTTCCGTTCCGCTTTGCCTACGGGCCAGCACATCACTTCGACGCAGCGAAATCCTTCGAGTGCGGCGAAGGCGAGGACTTCATCGAGTGAAAGTTCAGGGAGGATTGCGGAGACAAAACCTAGTTGCATCGATGAAGACTCCTGAGGGTATTTGCCCTCAGATTAGGCGACTGTGGGCGCTATTTCTAGGAGCTTTCATTCCTCCAAGGGCCAGAAGCTGGTGTTTCCGCACTGCTTCTCATCGGTTTGCGCCGTGCATAGGATGGCCATCCTCTTGCCTCGTCTCTCCACTCCGGAGCCCGCCATGCCCCGCTTTTCGTCTGACTCTCGCCCCATGGTCTCCCGTCGAGATTTGCTTTGCGCAACTGGCGCGGCTGCGGTTGCTTCGACGCTTACCGCGACACTGCACCAGCGGGCCTTTGCGCAGGGGCCCGCGCTGCGGCCGAAAGTGGCCGTGATCTATACGTCGTTTTTTTATCGCTCCCATGCGCATGTCATCCTCGAGAACTTTCTCGAGAAATATCTTTTCAATGGCAAGCGGACCGATCCGGGCGTTGATGTCGTTTCCCTTTGGCGCGACCAAGCACCGAAGGGGGATATGACCGATCAAGTGGTGAAGGACTTTAAGCTGCC
The DNA here is from genome assembly GCA_046595915.1 of Pirellulaceae bacterium. GTDB lineage: Bacteria > Planctomycetota > Planctomycetia > Pirellulales > Pirellulaceae > JBKJSI01. The sequence continues at coordinate 1,263 of JBKJSI010000873.1, read as the reverse complement.
GCTTTACAAGACGATTGAGAAGGCGATTTGTCTGGGCGGAAAGAAGCTGGCGGTAGATGGGATTGTTTCCATTGGGGAGCATGGAGAGTACCCCACCAACGAACTCGGGCAAATTGAATACCCACGCAAGCGGATGTTCGACGACTGCATGAAAGTCATTCGCCGTGAAGGACGCGGCGTGCCGATCTTCAATGACAAGCACCTGTCTTATCGCTGGGACTGGTGCAAGGAGATGGTGGATACCGCGAAGGCGCTGAATTGCCCATTTTTGGCGGGCAGCTCGGTTCCGCTTGCTCAGCGCATTCCGATGTGGGAGCCGCCAACGGGGATGAAGATCGAAGAGATTTGCGCCATTCATGGGGGCGGATATGACTCTTATGACTTTCATGGGCTTGAGATCTTGCAATCGATCGCTGAATCACGGTCGGGCGGGGAGACGGGCGTCTCGAGCGTCGAATGCCTTACGGGAGAGCCGATGTGGGAGGCGGCGAAGGCGGGTAAGTGGTCTGTTTCGCTGGCGGAAGCCGCGATGCGGGCGGAGCTGGGTGACAAGTTCAAGTCACTGCAGGAGATCGAAAAGGAATCGAAGCAGCCGACGCATGCGATCTTGATTAGCTACAAGGATGGAACGAAGGGGACGATGCTCAAAGTTGGCGGGAGCGGGACTCGTTGGAATCTGGCGGTGAAATTTCCGGGTGAATCGAAGGTAGATGCCTTTCGATTTCATGTGGGGCCTTGGGATAATCGCAATCTCTTTAAAGCGCTATCGCATGCGATTCAGACGTGCATTATCGAGCGGAAGGCGCCTTATCCGATTGAGCGAACGCTGCTGACGAGCGGTGTGACGGCGCTGGCGATGAAGTCGCGCAAGCTGGGCAAAGCGGTTGCTACTCCGGAACTGGAGTTCGCTTATGCGGCGGCTGATTTTAAGGCGATGCGGGAGATGGGTGAGACTTGGAAGATTATTACGGAGGCGACGGAGCAGGCGCCGGGGATTGCGCCGGATGGGGTGAAGCTACTAGCGCCAAGGTAGAGCCCTGTCATTTATACACAAGTTCATCCTTGTTCTTGCCGAATGCTGCCCAGGCGAGGGAGAAGTCGAGGACGCGGCGTAGTCCGGTCCAGATCACTTGCGTTCTGGGCGGGGGCTCTGTGGCTCGTCCGTTGTAGCCGCCGAGGCGAGCGACCAGCGCCATGAACTGCGACAGCGTGGGTGCTTTCTTGGGAGGCGGCTCCTTCTTGACGATGCGCCAAGTCGGCTGC
>JBKJSI010000806.1:0-7221 GCA_046595915.1 Pirellulaceae bacterium | reverse complement strand
AAAAGTCGTAACAAATTCATTCAGAAAAGAGAAAGTAAAGTAACTTAAACAGACCTTACTCGCTACTTGCAAGTCGAAAGCCCATGTTGCAGGCACGGAAGTCGGGTTCTCCACGGTCACGGTATCCAGACCTCGCGCCACTCTGGCTGGTCTTCCATGATCCCCCGCGCAAGACAAAGTACTTCGTCGTAGCTAGATCTTGGACGACCTCGGGATCAATTCTGCGACTTTCGGCGGCTTTTTCATATGCCTTGTCGTCATAGGCATCGGATAACCACTCCAACGCATTACCATGCAAATCAAATAGCCCAAAGTGATTTGAGCGAAACTGCCCGACAGGCGCCGTTTCGGCGTATCCATCGTGACTGACAATTAAATCCGAATCCTTCCAAGCAAATAGCTCTTTTCCTGTCCGATCGGCAACGTTGCCGACCTTTGCGAGCCCCTCCGAATCATCACCCGATTGATAAAAAGTGGTCGTACCCGCCCGGCAGGCGTATTCCCACATTGCCTCGCTGGGCAGGCGATATTTTTTCGTGTGCTCTTTTTCGTTGAGCCAATTCACAAACGCAACAGCATCATTATGACTGATATAGACAACCGGGTGCCTATCTGCTGCTCCCCTTGGTACTACTAGTTCGCTGCGCCAATCAAAGAGCGGAGAAGAAAGTTCTCCAGAGATATTTCGGTGAATGTTCCATGATTTGGCGGGAAAGAATCTCGCTCCGTAGTCACCGCCTTTTATCGAAAACGACTTTTTTTCGGCGTCGGTTTTGTAATCCATTGCATCGGCAAACGCGCGGAATTGCGCGACGGTGACCTCATGCGCCGCCATGCGAAACGCCTTGGTCAGTCGCACCCGGTTCTGGGGCTGTTCATCTTCGTAGTCTTTTCTTTCCGTAGTCGGCCATTGTTTGAGATAAGCCTCAATCTCCGATGGCGTGCTGCCCATCATAAACTCGCCCGGCGGAATCAGCACCATTTGCATTCCGAGCGAATTCGTCTCTACGACTTCAACTCCTAGTTTCTTCGCCCAGGCTTCTTGAGCCGAGCGCGCTTCGGCCGCCGTCTTGGCTTTGTCGGCGAAGTTGAAGGGAAGGGCCGAGGGGGTAACCGGCTTGCGACCACTTAGATCCACCAAAATGGGATTGCTGGCGATATTCGAGATCGAATGAGGCGTTTGAAGCTCCTCGCCCGCCTTCAGATCTGCCGGCGCGATGAGCTTGATCGCCGCGTCATTGGTTGACTCGATGACGTGCGCTTCGAGCGACTTCCAAGAGACGCGATCATTCTTCGCCGCCGCGCCGCGTAACCCCTCCAATACGGTCTGCATAAAAACTCCATGCCCGCCGCCCGCCTTTTCCGTTTCCCAAGCCCGCTGCTTGGCCGAGCAGGCAAAAAGCACCGCCGTGTTCTGCGGCAGCGCCTGCCGCCAGTCGTTACCCGAGACTGCTCTTGCGCCGCGTGTGGTATCGACGGGCGTATCGCGACAAGCATCCAATAGCACCAAGTTGATGCCGCCGTCGGCGTCGAGCTTTTCGAGGATCGCCGAAACGCTGATCGACTTTTCGTAACGAAGGTCAGAGGTTTTCGTAGCGTCGACTGGATGAAAGAGGATGTCTTCTTGCGGCTTTCCAGCGGCGTCCTTCAATGGCTTACCATCCGCGCCTTTGAGTTCGACCTGGTTGCCATGGCCAGTCAGGGCGATGAGGACCACGTCACTCGCCTTCGCCTCGGCAAGAATGGCGTCCAGCGCCTTCAGAATATTCGCGCCGGTGGCCTTAGATTTTCCTTCGCTACTTCCCTTCAATAGCTCGACTTTGAAGCCCTGGTCGCTCAATTCATTGCCAAGCTCCTCGACATCGCGCTCGGCATATTGCAGCGGGCTGCCAGCAAAGGCGCGTTCTTCATACCGGTTGATGCCGGCAAGGAGCGCGAATCGCTTGGGTAGCGCCCGTGGGGATTGGGCAGAGGCAGGTGACGCCAGGAATGTGGCGAGTAGCACTGTCGAGGCAATGCGGAATCGGTTCATGGATATTCTTTCGATGCAGTTGCGGGCGCGGCGCGATGAAAGTCAACTAGCGCCGGTTGGTTCGGGTGACATCGGTGAGTAAGCCATTGACCAACTGGATAGTGGCGCGTTCACGTTCGCTTTGATCCTTGATTTGGCGAATTTTGAGAATCGCTTCGGCATCGCGCCCGAGGCGACCAAAATTGTCGTAACGATCACCTTGGGGAGTCGAATAGCCTATCCCCGCAGGAGAGAAACCATGAGTGCCAAAGGTTGCTGCTCGCAAATTGGTGTGCGCGTCCCAGATTTCGATTGCCAGAACGAACTCGCCATTGTCAAGCAACGTCTCAACAGCCCGATTTAGAACCGACGCGCCATAATGCTGATTTTGCCCTGGCGTATCCCATTTGTCCAAAAAGGCTTTCAGCGTGGCCCAGTCTCGACGCGCGATGATGGGTAGGGTGACATAGTCGTAATGCGTGTACAGTCCCTCCGTTGGTAGTGCGAGAACCTCTGCGCGATCACCACAGAGGCTCGCCAGAATGGCGCGATTGGTCGGCGCATCACTATTGTCTTCGGTAGTTGCTTGCCTGGATGTGGGAAGTGTTTTGTAGTAACCACGAATTTCCTCGAGCAGGGAATCATCTGCTTCCACGGTGGCAACGCATTTGTCTGCGTCGGCGTAAATCAAGAAGATTATTCCCGGATAGAGGCCATTGAACGGCTCGCGTTGCGGGCTTTGCTCTTTTTCGATGATCGATCTGATCTTTGCGGCGAAATCCGAAGGAACACTAAATGGTTCTGGTTCCCCTGCACGATCAACCAAAAGCTGCAATTTCTGATCTTCAACGTACTCTCGACGATAGTCTTCATCGCTTCTTGGCTCGAATTGCTTGCGACACACTTCGTCGCGCACCTTCGCAATTTTGGTAAAGAGCGTGGTCGTATTCGACCTGTAACCCGACCGGATGAGCAAACCAAGATTGTGGGCCACTCCTTCGGGGTCAGCAATGAAAGAAGTCTTATTTGATAATTGTACTATGCCTTTGACGCGAATGAGATCGTCGAGTGCGCTTTCAAATTCCTTGGCGTCCCCCAGTTTGGCGGCCATAGTAATCCGCTGAGTTAGGTTGACTTGCTTTAGCTCACCAAATAACTGCTTTGCGACACTTTTGCGTCGAGCTATCTCTTGAGGCGTCAACCAATGGACAGTCTGTAAATCGACTAATAGAGGATTCTTGTTGAGATTGCCGATCACATGGGGCGTCTGAAGTTCTTCTTGGTCTGGCAAGATACTTGCTTTGCCAATGAGTTTTTCGGCATTGGCATTAGTGGACTCAATAACATAGGCCTCGAGTGATTTCCAAGTGACTCGCTTTTCCCGCGCCGCCGCACCGCGAATGCCTTCCAAAATAGTGTGAAAAAAGACGCCATGTCCGCCGCCAGCCTTGAGGGTTTCGTGCGCCCTTTGTCCGCCCGAGCAGGCGAAGAGGATCGTGGTGTTGGCTGCCATGTTGCGTTTCCAATCGTTACCCGAAACAAGCCGCGCGCCGCGAGTTGGATCTTTAGGAATATCGCGACAAGCATCGAGCAGAATTAGATTCACTCCACCTTCGTTCTCAAGCCGATCGAGCACCTTCGCCAAACTAACGGACTTTGGATAGATCAGGTCGGAATTCTTGATCGCGTCGACGGGGTGAAAGACGATGTCTTCCTTCACTTTTCCATCGCTATCGAGCAAGACCTCGCCCTTGTCATCTTTCATCACGACTTGGTTCCCATGCCCGGTGAGGCCGACGAGAACAATGTCGTTCGCTCCCGCTTCTTCGAGGATTGAATCGAGCGCTCCAAAGATATTGCCTTGGGTTGCTTTAAGCTTCCCTTCACTGGATCCTTTAAGCAGCTTGACTTGAAATCCTTGCTTGGAAAGCTCGCTCGATAATTCTTCGACATCCCGCTCCGCGAATTCGAGCGGTTTGTCTGCAAAGCCCCGCTCGGTGTAGCGGTTAACGCCAGCCAGCAATGCATAACGCTTGGGAAGCGTCTTGGGAGGCTGAGCCAACACCGGAGAAGTAGTTAGTGCAACGCAAAGCAGGATTACTGAACGAATCATCACCGGAAGTCTCCAGGCTAGGACGGCTGAACCCCTATTCTTACGGGCGCACAACCGCCTGGCAATGCGCACTAATCTGCGAAAAGAGAACGCCGCACGTACTCAGTTTCTTCCCAGATTTACGTGCCAAAAAGCTCAAATTCAAAATTGAAAATTAAATTTCCCAAAACACCGGGAAGGATTCGCAAATCAGCGGCGTTGTCTGAGTGTAAGCGAGGCCGATTTGGCCTGCTCCAACACACCGTATGATAGGAAAATGCCATGAAAACGCTTCGAACCATGCTGGCTTGCGGGATTTTTGCTTTGGGCCTTTCACTGGGGATGGGCAGCGCCCAAACAGCTTCCGCAGGCGATCCTCACTGCTACTACTACAAGACGGTGACCGAGTATCGAACAGTGCAAGAGCCCTATACGATCTATGTCACCAAATACCGCCCTTGTGGCACGGCCTATCAAGTCGCCATTACCAAGTATCGAGTGGTGCAAGTTCCCTACCAGCGACAAATCAAGGTCTATTACTAGGCTGGCAGGCGCGATTGAGTCGCTCCGCGTTGTGCGATACGCTGGTCGCCATGAATGAGGCCGGCGAAGAGGCGAGCGACGAAGAGCTGATTAAACGCGTCTGTAACCAGGATCGGGCGGCGTTTGAGAAGCTCTACGCGCGGTATGGCCAAATGGTGATCGCCTACATCGCGAAGTTTGTCTTTGATCGAAATCTAGCACAAGATATCGCTCAGGAGACTTTCCTGAATGTGTGGCGCAAAGCAAGTCAATTTGCGCCAGGAGAGGGGCGGAGTTTTCGCCAATGGCTCTATGCCATTGCGCGTAACCAAGCACATTCGGCTGGACGTAAGCCTGGAAAGCGTAAAGAAACACCCCTCGTTGAAGATCGACCTGATTCCCGCGCGGCTTCAAGTGCCGGAGTGCTCGACATCAAAGCCTGCTTCGACAAACTACAAGTCGAAAACCAGCCCTTTGCGGAGGCGCTACTTTTATCGACTCAGGGTTTTTCAGGGCCGGAAATTGCGGAAAAAACCAAGTCACCTAATTCGACCGTCGATACTCGAATCTATCGAGCAAGGCAGCTTATGAAAAACTGCCTTGACGGCAAACCGAGAAAAGAAACTCCGAGAGAAGTACGATAGCAATGTCCATCGCGTTAGAAATGCCGATTGAGCCTCAAGAGCTGCGAAGGTGGCTCGAACGCGAAGTATTGGGCTTGCGCCTCAAGCAATTGACTGAGGAGCTCGATGTATTTCGGCGAGAGCAAAAGGGAGAGCCGCCAACGCTGGCACGAATTCTTGGCGAGAAACAGGCGGCTGTTTGTGAAAATGGATTGTCGGCGCTGAATCAAACTGAACTTCAAAATCTGTTGGAGCATCCATCCTGTTTGCTCGAGTTGCAAGATTTAATATGCTTGTCTGGGGGCCGTTACTGGGATCGGGTCGAACGACCCGCGGAAGCGCAAGAAGTAGCGAAGCGAGTCTGGCAAGGCGTTGTCCAGGAACTCGATGCACCGCCGTCGCGTAACAGCGATCCAGCGTCGACAGTGGAAAGTTCGCGCACTCGTAGAAACTGGTTGGCGGGCTCCCTTGGCGGCGGAGTGTTGCTGGCGGCTTCTTTATTCATCGCAGCGTGGATGGGTCTACTTAGCGGCCCCAAACAAGAATGGGGATGGCTGCGAGAGGACACTTTTACCGCCAAGCTAGAGGATGGCGCCTACCTCAATCAGCTGGCTGATCGGGCGGGCGAATGGCAAACGAGGGATCACAGCACCGCCGAGGAACTGAAATCGTCGCTGGCCGATTTTCGGCGAATGTGTGACTTATTGCAGAATTCGCCCCTATCGCAGCTTACCAACGAGGCTGACCGAGCTTGGCTTAAAGAGCGATGTAAAGCCTGGGCGAACAAGATCGATGGTCATCTAGCCGAGCTACGCGCCAGCAGTAAGTCGCTAAAGGACGTGACAGTCGAATCCGATGCGACAATAGAAGCTCTTCAAAATGCGCTACGAACTAAGGCAAATGAAATAGGAGCGTAAACTGAACCGCGAATCTTGTTGAAGTTGCTGTATTGGAGTCTTCTTAGCCTAGAAGTCAGCGACAGATGCGGTATTTCCCAGATTGGATGTATTGAGGGTGTGGATGCGCTCTCAACACATTGTCTTTGGTGTCTTTGAAGCGCCGGCGAAAACGTGCTGCGGATGTTTTAGCAGTTGGCGGAGTGAACCTGAATTGTCCCCCAACAACTGGGCGCCAGCTTAACATTCCGCTAATTTGCCCCCAGATTTCACGCTGCGAGCTAATGAGCTTCGCCGAAGGTGGCATGTCGGCTTAAATGGAAGGCGAGCGTCGCCAGCGCGGTCGGACATGATCTCGCAGCAAGCTAGGAAGATGCATTAGCGGCAAGGCTGTCGTCTGAAGGTCCGCCCTGTTGTAGATCCCGCGGCGTTCCCATGCCGAACAAAGCGCGTAGCCAGCCCCGGTTCCACGCTAGAGCAAAGATGCAAAATTACTTTCGGACTTCTTTGATCCCGTACAAATACGTGTGCCGACCGGCTCCGCGACAAAAAAGAAAGCCAAATCGGCAGAAGAAATTCGACAACGACTTCGCGGGCATTGATGCTCGCCAACTTACGACGACGGAAACGGCGCACGGTCGCGAAGAGACTCGCTGCTATGTGCACCTACCCGTTCCCGAAGCGTTGCCGAACCAGGGTCAGTGGAAAGGACTGAAGTCGATTGGCGTGGTGATCTCGGCCTGCGTGCGCGATGGAAAGGAAACGATCGAGAGACGGTACTACCTCAGCAGCTTGCCCGTCGGCGTGAAATGCTTCGCGCGGGCGGTTCGTGGTCACTGGGGCATCGAAAACAGTTGTCACTGGAGTTTGGATATGACGTTCCGCGAAGACGAATCCCGCATCCGCGATCGCAACCTTCGCGAGAACTTTGCCTGGCTGAATCGATTCCTACTTTCCCTGCTCAAGCAACATCCCAGCAAGAATAGCATCATCGGAAAACGCCGCAGCTGCGCCTGGAACGATGACTTCTTGTTGCAAGTCCTTGCCGGAACAACCACTTAGTTGCCGCTGGCCCTG
>JBKJSI010000740.1:0-4690 GCA_046595915.1 Pirellulaceae bacterium | reverse complement strand
CATGAAGATGACCGATGGTCTCTTCCACAAAGTCTTTGACGAGATCGCCGCCGAGTATCCGCAGATTCAAAACGAGCACTGGATCGTCGACATCGGCGCCGCCAAGCTCGCGGATACGCCGGAAGTCTTTGATGTGATCGTGATGGAAAATCTCTATGGCGATATTCTCTCCGACGTCGCAGCCCAAATCGCGGGCAGCGTTGGTCTCGCCGGCTCCTCGAACATTGGCCAGCACATCGCCATGTTCGAAGCGATCCACGGCTCGGCCCCTCGCCGCGCCGGGCAAAACGTCGCCAATCCCTCGGGCCTACTTCTTGGCTCGATCATGATGCTGGTGCATATCGGGCAGATTGATGCCGCAAGCCAAGTGCACAACGCCTGGCTCAAGACGATCGAAGATGGCATCCACACCTATGACATCTTTGCCGAAGGCGTCAGCAAAGAAAAAGTCGGCACCAAAGAATTTGCCAATGCCGTCGTGAAGCGGCTCGGGCAAGTTCCGAAGACCTTCAAAACTGTCAAATATGCCTCAAAAGCCTCGCTCGATACCGGCAAAACACTCGCGGCTCGCAAGTTGCCCGTCAAGGAAACGGTCGGGGTCGATGTGGTCCTCGGTTGGCGAGACGGAACTCCCGCACAGCTGGGTGAGTCACTGAAGAAGTGCGACACGCCAAATCTGCATCTTTCGGCGATCACCAACCGCGGCCTCACGGTGTGGCCCAAGGGTCATCCCGAGACTTTCTGCACCGACCACTGGGTCTGCCGCTATTTCCCGCCGACACCTGGCCCGATCAAGCATCAGCACATCGCTGACCTGCTCAGCAAACTCGGCGCCTCCGGCTTTGACTTCGTGAAAACCGAAAACCTCTGCACCTTCGACGGGCAAGTTTCCTATTCACTTGGTCAAGGTTCCTAGTCGCCTCGCTGACGCTCACAAGAAATCGGGTGGCGCCGCCCTGAGGGTACCCCCGAAGGGCGTGGCGAAAACGAACCGGCCAATCCATGCCCCTCATTCCACCGCCCGCTGAACTACATGACCTAGTCAGCGGGAAAACCACAGGCCTTCGCGCCACTCTCTTTCGCGCCCTCTTGGCGACTCTCGAACCTTTCTATTACGTCGGCACCGCATTTCGAAATCGCCGCTACGATCGCTCACCGAAGTTAGTGACTAATGTTGGCATCCCTGTCATTAGCGTCGGCAATCTCACCGTCGGCGGCACAGGTAAAACTCCCGTCGTTCTCTGGATCGCCCAGCGACTGCGCGAAAAGGATCTGCGCGTCGCAATCATTAGTCGAGGCTACGGCGCCGAGTCTTCTCGAAACGACGAGGCTATGGAACTCGAAGCCCGTCTACCCGACGTCCCCCACGTCCAGCACGCTGACCGTATCATTGGCGCGCAAATCGCGATCGAAGAACTCGAGTCCCAAGTCATCGTCCTCGACGACGCCTTCCAGCATCGGCGCATCGCCCGCGATCTCGATATCGTGCTGATCGATGCACTTTGCCCCTTTGGCTACGGACATCTCTTGCCGCGCGGGCTATTGCGAGAGTCGATTAGCGGACTTCGGCGAGCGCACGCGGTCATTCTCACCCGCAGTGACCTCGTTTCACCAACCGAAAAGACTCGCATCGAATCAACGATTCTCCAGATCAACCCCAAGCTGATTTTGGCCGAAGCGTCGCATTCGCCATCGCAGCTACTTAGCGCATCGGGCCAAGTGCGTGAACTAACCTCGCTCATGGGACTCCCGGTCGCGGCGTTCTGCGGCATCGGTAACCCCGATGGCTTTCGACAAACTATCGAAAAATGCGCCGCGAACATCGGCGCCTTTCGGACTTTTCCGGATCATCACTCTTATACAGCCGAGGATGTCGCGAGCCTGTGCGAATGGGTCAAGGCGACTCGCGCCAAGGCGATTCTCTGCACCCAAAAGGACTTGGTCAAACTCCAAGTCGACGATTTGGGCGGCGTCCCACTCTTTGCCCTCCAAATCGACATTCGGCTGCAACATGGCGAATCGGAACTCTTGGCGGCAATTGCCCAGGTAGCCATTGAAGCGTCGCGTTGGTAACTTGTTGCCCGAAAAACAGTTGCGCGGTGTGCGGGTAGTCCTTTTCGCCTCCGGCTGGGGTGAGTATGCTCAAGCAGCGGAAACTGCCCCTCGCGAACCCTATTCCCGTTTCCCTTCCCGTTCCTTAGCGACAGCATGAACGACCCCGTCCCAGCTCCAATTAAAGATTTGGCCAAAGGCGCCGCCAAAGACAGCGATAGCCTCGAAGAGGTAGTCGGCAATGGCGCGCGACGTCCGAAGCGGCCGATCCCCGAGGGACTCTGGATCCGCTGCCCATCCTGCTCGGCCACTTTGTTTCGACCCGAAGTTCTCAAAAATCTGAACATCTGCCCCGAGTGCCGCTACCACTTCACCGTCTCCGCCAAAGAACGCATCGCCCAAGTTCTCGACGATGGCACGTTTGAAGAATGGGACGCGAATTTGCTTCCCACCGATCCGCTCGGTTTCCACGACCAAAAGCCTTATGCCGAACGCCTTCGCGCCGAGCAAAAGCGCACCGGCCTCACCGACGCCGCCATCACCGGCGCAGGCATGATTCGCGCCCGTCGCGTCGCGATCGGCGTCACCGATTCGGCCTTCATCATGGGGAGCATGGGCTCCGTCGTCGGCGAACGACTTGCCCGACTCGTGGAAGGCGCCACCAAACAAAACCTGGCCCTGATCATCATCAGCGGGTCCGGCGGCGGCGCGAGAATGCACGAAGGCATCATCTCGCTCATGCAAATGGCCAAAGTCTCCGCCGCCCTCGCCCGATACCATCAAGCCGGCGGCCTGTTTATTTCGGTTCTCACCAATCCCACCATGGGTGGTGTCGCCGCCAGCTTTGCCTCCCTCGGCGATCTTGTCTTCGCCGAACCAAAAGCGCTCATCGGCTTCGCCGGCCCTCGCACCATCAAAGCGACTTTGCGTCAAGAGCTTCCCAAGGGCTTTCAGACGAGCGAGTTCTTGCTGGAGCATGGTTTCCTCGACCGAATTGTGGACCGCAGCAAGCTGAAAAGCGAAATCGCCCGAGCGATCGACTTTTGCGGCAAATGACCTTTGGCGCATCGATTCACGTGCGCCGGCTTGTTAGACTCGTGGCTGGAATTTCCCTCGCGCCACACCTCTTCATCATGTCTAGCGAGACGCTCTCATGGATCGCCGTCATTTTCTTTATTCCAGCGCAGCCGCTGGGTTGCTTTCGTCGCTCGCTTATGCCGCTCCGGCGAAGTTCAAGCCAAAGCGAGTCGGCCTCATCGGAACGGGTTGGTACGGCAAGGCCGACCTCTTGCGGCTGATTCAAGTCGAGCCAGTGGAAGTCGTTTCGCTCTGCGATGTCGATTCGACAATGCTCAGCGAAGCGGCCGAGCTGGTGGCTTCGCGTCAGGTCAACAAAAAGAAGCCGCAAACGTATGCCGATTATCGCAAGCTGCTCGAGCCCAAGGATCTCGATATCGTCCTTATCGCCACGCCGGATCATTGGCATGCGTTGCCGATGATTGAGGCTTGCAAAGCGGGCGCAGATATCTACGTGCAAAAGCCAACCGGCTGTGATGTGATCGAAAGCCAGGCAATGGTGGCCGCGGCGAGAAAGTACGGACGGGTCGTGCAAGTCGGCACGCAGCGGCGCAGCACGCCGCACTTGATCGAGGCGCGCGACAAGATCGTGCGCGAAGGAAAGCTCGGCAAGATTGCCCATGTCGAGATGTATTGCTACTACCACATGCGGGCGCGAGAGAATCCAGCCGACTCCGCCCCGCCATCGAATCTCGATTACGAAATGTGGACCGGCCCAGCGCCGATGCGGCCCTACAACAAACTCGTCCACCCGCGCAGCTGGCGGGCGTTCATGGAGTATGGCAATGGCATCGTCGGCGACATGTGCGTTCACATGCTAGACATGGTCCGCTGGACACTCGACCTCGGTTGGCCCAAGCGCATTTCGTCCAATGGCGGCATCTTTGTCGACAAGCTGAGTAAGGCCAACATTACCGATACGCAGTCGGCGGTGTTTGATTTTGGCGATCTCACAGCGGTCTGGGAACATCGCTCGTGGGGAGCTTCGCCAGATCCCAAGTATCCTTGGGGCGCTACCATCTATGGAGATAAGGGAACGCTCAAGATGAGCGTCAACAGCTATGACTTCGAACCGATTGGTGGCGGCCAAAAGTTGCACGCAGATGTGAAGATGGAGCTCGAAGAATTTCCCGAGGACAAAACCGAGAAAGACTTGGAGAAACACGTCGCGCCAGCGATTCGAGGGCATATGAAAGATCTGCTCGCCAATATCGCATCGCGCGGCAAACCGGTGGCCGACATTGAGCAGGGACATATTTCTTCGGCAAGCTGTATTTTGGCGAATGTGGCGATGGGGCTCGGTCGCACGCTAACGTGGGATGCGGAGAAGCATCAAGTCGTGGGTGATGAGGAAGCGAACAAGCTGCTTCGGCGGCCATATCGCGCGCCGTGGAAGCACCCTGAGCCAGGGGAAGTTTAACTGGACAGCGCCAAGTCTAATCGCTCCGAGTCGATTTTGGCGGAACGGATTTGATTTTGTCGGGGTCGATGGCGAGTTTGGCTAGTCGCTCTCGGCGGGTTTGAGTGTGTGACTTCGCCGCCTGAGCGTTGCGAAGGCAGT
>JBKJSI010000652.1:0-3786 GCA_046595915.1 Pirellulaceae bacterium | reverse complement strand
CCTAGTGCGGTTTAATTTCAGGTGTGGCGATAACCGCAATGCTGGAAATAGTTTCTGCCCTCGGGCTCTTTGAATTGATCGAGAACGCGGCCGCACAGTTCCCAGAGATTATCGACGGTTCGGCCCGCCCCCTCGCGGAGTAGTTTTTTCAGTTTGGAGAAAGCCAATTCGATGGGATTCAGGTCGGGTGAAAAGGGCGGCAGGTATCGAAGTTGCGCACCTTGCTTACGTCACTGAACCTGTTACGAATCGAGGCTACTTCTCCTGAAGCGATTGTACGAAAGCCACAAATTTCGGATGCTCGCGAATCGCGTCGAGGTCCGCATCCTGTCGCAAATGCGAAATCGTGTTGGCATTGAAGTAGCCTCCCGCCTTCGCCTTTTCCAGGTGGTCAACGGCCTTTTCAACTAGCTTTTCGTTTAGCTTTTCGACGAGTTTTTCACCGGGCTTTTCAATAGGCATTTCAACACGCTCTGCCTGAGGTTCGTCCCAGGGTTTTTCCTGAGGTTTCTCATAGCCCCCTTCTCCCGCCGCGCATAAACTAAAGCCGCATGCGGCCGTATTATGCGGTTCGCGTCGTTTGGGCTCCTCCAGCGTTTCAATCCACTGCGAGAATCGGTCTGCGGTGGCGATCGCGTCCGCCGTTTGCCGCCGGTGCATCTGGTCCTTAATGCGAAACAGGGCGAGTTCTTGGACTTGCTCAGCGCTCGACTGCTTAAACACAAACTCCATGTCGGCGAGCGCTGTTTCGGCCTTTGAGCAAACTTCGTAATTGTGAACAATCCAGGTCGGCCAGGATTGAACCTGCTCCGTGAGCTTCCCCTCTAGTGCAAGTGGCTCAATTATCAGCTTGGCTTTCAAAAACCACTCCGCTGCTTTGTCGTAGGCGCGCTGAGATTTCTCAAGTTCTCCCAGGTTGTTGTAGTTGATGATCAGCTCGATCTTGGCTTTCGCATTTTCCCGATCGAGCTGGACGAGCGCTTCCCGAATTGCCAGCGCCTGACGATGAAGATCGTAGGCGGCGGCCGGTTGGCGCATTCTCCGCTGAAGATTGCCGAGCTGCTCGTAGGCAATGCCAAGGCTACGCCGCCATTTGGCGATGGGTGTTGAATTTGCAAGTTCTAGGTTAATCGCCAGCGATTGTTGGTAATAATCGAGCGCTTCGGGCAACCGGTTTGCGTTCATGGCAAGTTCACCGAGCCGGTCGTAGCCAATGGTCAGGTCATGTCGCCAGAGCTGGTTCTTGGGATCCTTGGCGATCAGCGCTTGAGTGATGTTGACTTTCTTACGATAAAACTCCGTCGCCTCGGCAAGCAAGCCGAGATCCCGCGCGGAATCACCTAGTCGCTCATAGCTGATGCTGAGGTTGTGCTGCGCTAAGGGGTCAGTAGTTTGGGCCGCCGCCAGGCGCTGGTCAATCTTTTCAGCCTTTTTATACATTTCGTGCGCTGCGGCCTGTTTGCCCAGTAAGACCAGTGCATCTCCCGTGCGGCAGTAGTTGATGGAAACGTCACGCTGCACTTCGGCATTGTCCGGATCGGTAGCCAGCACCCTCTCTAGGATCGCGTTCACCTGTTCGCAAAATTCTAGCGCCTTCTGCGGCTGCTGTTGTTCCAGCATCAGATTGCTGAGCCTCCCCAGGCTGGCGCTGATGTCGCGGTGCGCCTGTGCACTTTGGGGATCAGATTGGGCCAGCGTTTGCGTAAGTTTGTGGGCGCTTTGGTACTCTTTTTGAGCCAACGCGGTATTTCCCAGGTTCAGCGCCAGATCTCCCAGTTGCATGTGAATCCAGGCGGTTGCCCGGTTGGGTGCAGCGGCGCGGGGGGACTCCTCTCGCAGTTTGTTGAGACCGTTTTGCGCGGTTTGTAGCAGCGATGTCCGCAGTTCATGCAGCTCGGTTTGGCCCTGGAGCTTGTTTTGAATCTCGAAGACCATTTTTCCATAGGCTTCGACCGCGTGCTGATTCATCGACTGGGCTTCGCGAGCGGCCCGGCGTTCTTTTTGAGCCGCTTGCCGCGCCTGGAAAAGGCCAATCGTCGTGCCGATGACGCCGAGTAGCAGTACTGCGGCGATTGTGCCCGAAGCATAGAGCAGCTGCTTACGGCGTTTTTTCTCTTCCGCCTCGCGAATGAGCGCGGCGCTGCGAGCCATTTCCGCCTCACGGGCGCGGGCTTCCGCCCGCGCCCGATGCCGGCTGATTTCATCGGCAACCGCTTGACCATGCAGGGGGCGATCTTCCATGCGATAAGCGAGGCACTTCTTGCAGAGCGCAATCAAATCAACTTCCGCTCCGCAGGCGTCGAGTTCGCTAATCGCTTCCTGCAGTTCACCGCGCACCGCTTTGACGCGAACCTCATGAAAATCCTCCCCTTCATAGGGTGGGCGGTTCGTCAAAATCTGGCACAGGATTCCGCCCAGGCCAAACACGTCACTACGGGCGTCAATCGAACGGATCTCGCCCAGCGCTTGCTCGGGAGGCATAAAGGCTGGTGTACCCAGAATCGAACCCGTTTTTGTCGCTGAGCCGCCGGCATCGGGCGTATCTACGGAACTTTTCAACAGCGCAACGGTGCTGGTATTTTCGTTGATTTCGATTTCCTCCTTGGCGGGAGGATCGAAAAGGACTTTCGCAAGTCCCCAGTCCATGACCTGCACTTCGCCATGCTTTCCGACCATGACGTTGGCCGGTTTGAGGTCGCGGTGGATGACGTTGTGCGAGTGGGCATACCCGATGGCGTGGCAAAGTTGCTCGAAGATGGAAATGAAGCGTCCTAGTTCCTGAGCCGGGTTGGCGCGGAGATCAAGGAGCTGCTGCAACGTCTGCCCTTTGACCAGCTTCATCGCCAGGAACGGTTTGCCATCCTCCAGCGTGCCGAGGTCATGTGCAGCAGGGATCCCCGGATGTTGCAGCTGGCCGGTGATCCTGGCCTCCGTTCGAAAACGCGTCGCGGCGTACGAGCTCGCGCCTATTCTATCTCCCAATAACTTGATGGCCACGTCGCGATCAAAACGCAGATCACGTGCGCGATATACAATCCCCATTCCCCCGCGGCCGATCTCTTCACAAAGCTCATAGCCTGGCAGCTGGATCGATTTTTGCTGCTCATTTGCCTGGACGCTCAATAACGCTTGGATTTGCAGGCGCAGCTGCGCGTCATTTCCGCATTCTCGGGAGAGATAGGCCTCCCACTGGTCGGTGGGGAGCGAAGCCAATTCGGCGCAGATCGACTCGGAGCGATTCCCGGCGTTGGACCCGGAATTGGACATGGAATTGGACATGGCGCAGCCTTTCTTGGGAAGTCGCCAGTCTCGCTGAAGCGGCGCCCTATTTCAATTCACGCCGGAGGCCTCGTCAAAGGCGAGGCGACCCAACAAAGTTGCGGCTCGCGTAGGGGTCATGCCAAGATTGCGAGCCTTCGAATCTCCAGGGCCAAGTTGTACCGGCATGATTTCGGTCGCCCACATCGGACCGGCAGCACGAGACAGCTATCCCTCGTGTCAGCTTCGACCTGTTCGCCGCCCTGCCGATGGCCTACTTCGAAATAGCAGTGATCCTTACTTCTTCTTCCCCGACTTCACCGCCGCAACCGCCGCCTTAAAAGCTTCGAGATCACCGGCGAATACGTTTTCGAGCACATTGGCTACGACGGCCGCTCGCAACTCCGTTTGGCCAATTGCCGGCTTATAGCGAAATGCTCTCCCTTCAGTGGCACGGGTTGCCAACCCTTTCTCGTGCATCACCGAAAGTAAGCTCATCACCGACGTGTAGGCGGGTTTATTGGGATG
>JBKJSI010000642.1:0-3155 GCA_046595915.1 Pirellulaceae bacterium | reverse complement strand
CGAATTGACCGTCCTTCAAAGACGCTCATTCGGCGGCGCAAATCCCGTGCCAATTCCGGAGATGTCTTACAGTCCAAAGGAGGACTTGTGTATAAATGACAGCGCTTGGCTAAGTTGCGTGGAATAACAATCAACGTTGAAAATCTCCTGGTTCCCAGAAAAGCGGCGAATCGATGACTCGCCGCAGAAACGTCATTGGCTGCGATTTCGACCTTAAGCCGCCCGCCGCTCTCGATCGGCTTCATCCCAATCCACGATTTGGGCTGGCAACTGATTTGGTTCGGGATCGAAGTCCTTGAGCTTTGGTTTCACGATCGAGAAGCCTCGGCGACGGAGCGTCTTGAGGGACTCGCCGGTGCGACGGGCAATCGCGCGGTAGAAATCTTGTTGGGTCATGGGAACAGTCCTTTTGTAGAATGGGAGAGAGAACGGGAACCAAGAAACGAAAAAAGCCCGCCATCCAAACTGGATCGCGGGCGTTAAGTGATTTACGTTGTCGAAAAAAGAAGCTGAGCGGACTCAGTTGGCTGGTGAAAGCCAATGCTGCTCTAGCCAGTTCACTTCAGCAGTGAGAGCCTCACTGCGATTTGCAAACGGTCCCAGCTTGGGGCCCGCAACGGGACTTAGATCTGCCCACCAGACCCCCACTGCATCCGGCTCCACATGCGAGCCGCGGGCAATGGTGATTTCACCCAGCGACTTAAGATCGATCGCCTCGCCATAGATGCAGCGAGCATTGCCAGACGCGTCAATGAGCAGCTGCATCTTCAGGCGTCCTTCGTAGTAAATTGCGACGAGGCCGGTCGATCAGCAGTCCATCGAGCGAAGCGCCCACCGCCGATAGTTGCCCCGCAATCCGGTTACGCAGACTCGCGTCTTCGCGCAGCGTTTGAGGTTGGGCGCCGCGAACGATCCGTTGGCACTGGTTAACGAGCCCATCGAGCTGCTCATTCGAGCGAACATTCAGGTCCCGAAATCGCTGGAAGAAATCCTGTAAATTCTCGATCGCCGAGTCGCGGAAGATTTTCGGCTTGCCATCCTCGGCGCCGGTAAGCCGCTCCGTGAGATGGGTGATCATTTTGGAGAGCTCATCGATGAAAGCCGATTCGGCCATCTGCGCGGCTTCGTCGAACCGGGCTTTAATCCTTCGGCATTCTTCCTGATAGAGTTCCGGACTCAGTTGCCGCAGATAATCCGGTGGTTCAATGCTCGGAAAATCCCAAGCGACTTCAAAGAGCCCTACCAGCGTCGCTGGGTAATCCAGCGCGTTGTAAAGCCTACCTAAACGGTTCTGCGCGGCCCGCTTGAGTTCATTGAAATGCCGGTCGAGTTGCTCGACGGCTTCATTGAGCTCTTGCTTTAGGTCGTGCAATTGACGATCGAAGTCCTCAATGCGGCTGCGGGGTAAAAGCCGAATCCCCGGCTCGGGATATGGAAGCGTCATCACCTTCCAGAGCCCGATCATCTTCCCCCGAATCGCGGTCACGGCTCTGAAAGCCGTGTGCTTCGTATCGAGGAGTTTTTTAC
Organism: Pirellulaceae bacterium; assembly: GCA_046595915.1. Taxonomy (GTDB): domain Bacteria; phylum Planctomycetota; class Planctomycetia; order Pirellulales; family Pirellulaceae; genus JBKJSI01. The sequence continues at coordinate 1,628 of JBKJSI010000642.1, read as the reverse complement.
CGGCGGACAGGAACTCTCCCTCGGCCCCAAACGCATCGGCCGCTTCGGCCTTCTGCTCGCGGGTGAGGGTCTTTCGAACGCCGAACCAGACAAAGCTCAGCCGCGCGGCGGCCATTTCTTGCCGCAGACGTTCACTGGCGGAGGAGTCGGAGTTCGTTGCATTCGACGTTCGAGGTGGATCGAATACTAAGGTTGACAACGTGAATTTCTCCATGGGGATTGAAATGAAAGGCGTAGGTCTACTAAACGCTGTGCGCCAGCAGCTCCCGCGCGTCTTGTACTAGGCCGGATAGTTCCGCTTCCTCACGTGACCCTTGATGCCAAAGCACGAGCTGCCGCAAACGAGAGGGGAGCGGGTGTTCTTCGGCTTCAAAGGACTCCGACTCGGGTGGCTCGCGATCTCCCTTGCGGTCTTCCTCGACATCGACCAGGTAGTGGGAGATTTCATCGACGAGGGCCAGTTCGCCCGCATCGATGTCCTTGCGGGTCCGCTGATACCAGTCTCTGGCCTTGAGCGCCGCGAGTCGGGCGGAAGTCGTTTCGATGGACGCTGTCGTAAGCCGACTCACCACAAACAGATGCACCACATAGCGACGTTTCTTATGCGGCATCGTTGGACTCCACGGCCTGAACATTGGTCTGGACGTCCGTTCCCACCAGTTGGCTCAGCGGCCGCGACTCGGGCTGCCCGACATCGGCGATGACCGCCACTTGATGGTCAGGCCGAGCGACGTAAGTCGCTTGCATTAAACCTCCTTGCACCAAGCCCCCTTGAATGCAAATCACCATTTCAGGACAGATCAGATTGAAGCCTCCAAGTAGGGTGTTGATGAACTGAAGCCAGGCTGGCTTCAGTTGCGAAGCGGGTCAGGCTGAACTTTTCGGCGGGTTGAGATTGCTTCGCGTCGGTAGATCCCGGCGTCTCGCGCGGAAAGACAGCGGCCGCCAGCCCAGGTCCGCAGTCGATCAATCGATTCGGCGGCAGTCACTGCCAGCGGTACAACATTCTGGGCGGCTTGAATGAGAGGCAGGTCTAAGAGCGCCGCCAACCGGCAACAGGCGCGAATCTCCGCCCCAGTCCACTGGGTATCTGCAGGACGTTTCTGCTGAGGGTCCAGTTCGAACTCCCTTAAAAAGATCTTCCAGATCGCTTCACGCTCAGCGTCATCAGGCAGGTCCAGAAAGAACGTCGCATCCCAGCGTTCGGCTCGTGAAAATTCCGGTGGGAGTTTCGAGATGTCGTTGCACGTCGCCACGACATAGACGTCCGAGTCGTGATCGTTCATCCAAGTGAGGAAGGTTCCAAAGAGCCGGGTGGAAACACCCGAATCGCCGCTGCCGCCAGCGCCTGACAAGGCTTTTTCGATCTCATCGCAGAACAGGATGCAGGGCGCCATCGCATCGGCGATCTGGAGCGCCTGGCGGATGTTCTGTTCGGTCTGGCCGACGAGGGAACCTAGCAGCCCTCCGATATCCAGAATTAGAGTGGGCCGACCAGTTTCGGCGCCCAGCGCCTTGGCGAAGGCGCTTTTACCGACACCGGGTACACCGAGCAATAAGACGCCCTTGGCCCGTTTCTTGGCATTCTCGCGGGAAGCCCTCAGGAGCGATCGCTTACAAAACGCCTT
>JBKJSI010000545.1:0-4868 GCA_046595915.1 Pirellulaceae bacterium | reverse complement strand
CGCGCGACGATTACAACGCTCAAGGAGATTTTTATCTATCCGGCGAAGCACTTTGTGATGCCGGAAGAGCGGATTGGAGCGGCGGTTCAGCAGATTAAGGATGAGTTGGATGAGAGGCTAGAAGTGCTGAAGGCGCAGGGGAAATTGCTGGAGTCGCAGCGATTAAGTGCGCGGACGCGGTTTGACATTGAGATGATGACCGAAGTGGGCCATTGCCCGGGGATTGAGAATTACAGCCGGCACTTGGCGGGGCGCAAGGCGGGTGAGACGCCGGAGTCGCTGTATGACTATTTTCCGAAGGATTTTTTGCTAGTCGTCGACGAGTCGCATGTGACGGTGCCGCAGATTCGGGCGATGTATGCGGGGGACCAGAGTCGCAAGGGGACTCTCGTCGAGCACGGCTTTCGATTACCGAGCGCGCTCGATAATCGACCGATGAAGTTCGAAGAGTGGGAGGCGAAAAGCGGGACGATTGTGTTTGTATCGGCGACGCCGGATGAATATGAGTTGCAGCAGGCGGGCGGCGAAGTGGTCGAGCAGATCATTCGGCCGACGGGGCTGTTAGATCCGGTGATTGAAGTTGTGCCGGCGCGAGGACAGGTTGCCCATTTGCTCGAGGAAGCGAAGCTGCGAATCGCGGCGGGGGAGCGTGTGCTGGTAACGGCGCTCACGAAACGGCTCGCGGAGGATCTTTCGGCTTACTTCAATGAGAAGCGGGTCAATTGCAAGTGGTTGCATAGCGAGCTCGATGCGTTCGAGCGAGTGGAGTTACTTCGTGATTTGCGGCAGGGGCTATTTGATGTGTTGATCGGTGTGAATCTGTTGCGAGAAGGGCTCGATTTGCCGGAGGTTTCGCTGGTGGCGATTTTGGATGCGGATAAGGAGGGATTTTTGCGGAGTGAGACATCGCTGATTCAAACGATTGGACGCGCGGCGAGAAATGTAAATGCCAAGGTCATTCTCTATGCGGACAAGATGACGAGATCGATGGAGGCGGCGATCGATGAAACCAAGCGACGGCGCTCCGTGCAGGAGGCTTACAACGTTGAGCACAACATCACGCCGGAGACGATTAAGAAGAATATCCATGAAAGCATCGAGAGCGATGCGGCGACGCTGCGAAAGGCTCGCGCGGCGGTGGGCAAGAGTGTTGGCGCCGATACGGATGACTTGGAGTATTTAGAGCAACTGCAAGATGAAATGCTTCGCGCAGCGGATCAACTTGATTTTGAACGGGCGGCGCAACTGCGCGATAAAATTAAGCAGCTTCAGGCGGGAAAAGAGACGGATGATGGGTCGGGAGGGAGCTATTCGGTTCGGCAGCGGAAGGGTGGAAGACGCAAGGGCGGAGGAAGTGGATCGCGGATTCCGCATCCGAAAAAGGGATGATTCGGGGTGCGAACGAGGATGTGCTTGTGTAACTCGGCCAATTCCTCGAAACTAACGCCCGTCATTTCTTGGATACTTGGGAATTAGCCGTTTGTGACTACTCGCGAAGTGGATCAGTGGCGGATCGTGATGCTCTGGCAGCGCTATGATGGCGAAGTGAGGGCGGCGGTTCTGAGGATTGTAGCCGTGGCGGTCATGTATGGCTGCCAGTTGGCGATTATGCAACTCTCGACGCCCGATGACGCGCTAAAGGAATTTCATCGAAAGGCAACCTACGCCTGCGGAGCGTGGATTCTCGCGACGCTTGCGGCGGTGGTGGCGATTCAAGGCAAGGTGTTTTTCCGGATCACGCCTTACATTTCAACACTCGCGGACCTTTGCCTCTTAACGCTCGTCGCCGCGGCGGGGAGTAAAACGCAAAGTCCGGTCGTCGTGGGTTACTTCTTGATTGTGCTGGTAGCGGCACAGCGATTTGACCTCGCGCTGCTCTGGGCGGCGACGCTGGGATCGATGACCGGCTATTTGGCGCTGGTGGGAATCGCTGATGACAAATGGATTGATGAAAAGCACACGACCCCGATCATTCAGCAGCTGGTGATGCTTAGCTCACTTGGGCTCGCCGGCTTGATGGCGGGGCAGCTGATTCGGCGGGCAAAACCACTAGCCATGGAATATCACCGTCGAGTCACTTCGCAGGGAGGCAATTGAATGGCGTCAGTTCCTCCGGTCGTTGAACGTTGTGGCACGTGTGGCGCGGAATTGCCTAGTGCGACGCCGATTTGTTGGCTCTGCCGGACTCCGCGTGGAGAAGTACGCAAGCTGGCCACGGCTGTTGCGCCGACTGCGCCCGGGTTTGTGATGGCGGCCAACATCTTTTCCTATGGCATGATTTTCGGCGGCGGTGTGTTGCTGCTGCTCATGTGCGTGGGGATGATGCTCGATACGCAAGAGAACACAATGCCCGCCATCATTTTGGCGGCGGTGGGCGGCGTGCCGCTTCTGGCAACCTTGGTGCGAACGGTGATTCGACACCGAGAGACCGGAAAGGCCTCTTTCCTTGATACACTTTTAACGTTGATGGCTTACTCCGCGATCGCAGTCGGATTGCTTACGCTGTTAGCCGTCGCTGCCGTAGGCGCACTCGTGATTTGGTGTTTTTACGCAATCGCCAACAATAAGTTCTAACTTCGCGAAATGAATGGCTTGAGCCCAGGGTAAGGCACTCTATGCAAGTTCGCGATTACACATTCCTGGGAACGACGCAAAGCTTGTGTCCCAGTTGCCTGACGCTGGTCGACGCCAAGATTATTGTGCGCGGGAAGCGGGTTTATTTTCGGAAGCATTGCAAATCATGCGGGCCGCGCGAGGACTTTGTTTGCTCGGACGTCGCCTACTACGACCGTATGGAATACAGCGTGCCGGCGAAAGTTCCGGCGGTGCATGGGACCGACCCGAATAAGGGTTGTCCTTATGACTGTGGGCTTTGCACGGAGCATGAGCAGCATACGTGTATCGGGCTCGTGGAAGTGACTTCGTCTTGCAATCTGACTTGTCCGATGTGTTTTGCTTCGAGTGCGCCGGGCGGGAAGCATTTGAGCTTTGAGCAGTGCAAGTCGGCGATCGATCGATTGGTGGAAGTGGAAGGCGGACGGGCGGAGGTATTGCAGCTCTCGGGCGGCGAGCCGACGGTACACCCCGATCTGGAGCAGATTCTTGAGTATGCGGTGGCGCAGCCAATTGATTATGTGATGATCAATACGAATGGCTTGCGGCTGGCAAAGGATGATGAATTGCTCGCGCTGATTGCGCGGTTTCGAGATCGTATCGAGCTGCTATTTCAATTTGACGGTTTTCGGCCTGAGATTGGCATGCAATTGCGGGGGGAGGATGTCACCTCGACGAAGTTACTGGCACTCGATCGCTTGGCCGAAGCGGGCGTTCATAGCACCCTCGCCGTCACGCTTCAGGGCGGCGTGAATGACGATCAAATCGGACCAATACTTAAGTACGCTTCCGAGCATTCGAAAATCACAGGAATCAATTTTCAGCCCGTGACCTACTCGGGGCGACATGTACTACCAGAAGATCTAGAGATGCGAATCACTTTTCCCGATGTGATCGCTGCGGCGGAAGATCAGACGGGCGGAATGTTCCAGCGTTCTGATTTTATGCCGCTGCCTTGTGCTCATCCGAATTGCCATAGTTTGGCGTACGCATTTCGCCACGCGGACGGACTCATTCCTTTAACGCGGTTCATTCAGGCGCGCGATAATCTGGATTTACTTGCGAATGGAATTTCATTTACGCGCCCGGCGGCGAGGAATTTGCTGCTCAAATATCTCGGTTCGGCAGGCTGCTGTGCAGGTGGGTGTTCGACTGATGACGGTGGAACGCCACAGCTGGTGACTTTAGGTAGCGCCAATGGTAAGTCTTCGCCGATGGTCGTCGATCGAACCTGGTTGCATCAGCAAACGGGCGACGAGGCGATGACGCGAGCAGCTGGCGAGTTTTTTGATCGGGTTTTATCCGAGCAACTGGGCGCGCGCGATGTGTTTCGCGTCGTCATCACGTCGTTTCTCGATGCTTATAACTTCGATGTGCGGCGGCTGATGAAGTGTTGCACGCATCATGTGTTGCCGAGTGGGCATGTCATTCCGTTTTGCGCCTATAACGTGCTTTATCGTGAAGGACATGTTGTATTGCCCGAGTTGACTAGGGCGGGGCTGACGATCGCGCCGCACGCTTAGGAAGAACATGCCTGAGGCGAATCGAATCTGGTATGCCCTGGCGATGCTCGTCGCGCTGGTGGTTTGTTCGCTGCTTTTGCGAAGATCGCAGAAGAAATTGCCACTCGCTCCATGGCAGAAACTGTCGCTTGGGCTGGCTGCGTTTGTAGGCGCCTTCATCGGCGCGCGGGCGCCGTTTTTGATCAGCGGAGCAATGCAACATCCGGGGACGTTTTCCTGGCTCTCCGATGGCAAGACGATTTTGGCGGGGATTATCGGCGCCTATTTCGCGGTGGAGATTGCGAAGTGGTCGCTCGATATCACGGTGAAGACGGGCGATACCTTTGCGATTCCGGTGGCGGTCGCGGTGGCGATTGGGCGGGTTGCTTGCTTCATTGGCGGCTGTTGTTTCGGGACGCCGACGAACTTGCCTTGGGGATGTGTGTTTCCTCTTTCGGGGGACAAGTTGCCGCGACACCCCACGCAACTTTATGAAGCGGCGTTTCACTTGGGCATGGCGGGCCTGCTGCTCTATTTTCGCAATGCCAAGGAACTCGAGCGGCAGCAGATAAAGGTCTATATTTTGGCGTATCTGGCTTATCGGTTCGCGACGGAGTTTATTCGGCCGGAGGCGGAGTTTTTTGTGGGCCTAACTGCCTATCAGTGGGCCTGTTTTCCGCTGGCGGCGATCTTTGCCGCGCTGTGGGTGCATGACGCGGCGGTGCTCAAACGCGAGCGAAAATCGGAATTGGA